>NZ_JACJQS010000011.1:0-118506 GCF_014696755.1 Anabaena sp. FACHB-1391
TTTTAATGATATGTATTCTCATTAAGCTTATTTCTCTTTAATTGATCGTTAGTTATTATGTACTACTATCTCTGCTTTTTTGATCTGTGACAGTTCAGGGTGCGGAATGTGGGTTATAAGACACAAATACACCTAAAAAACCTAACCTCCCTAACTCCCCCTAACCCTCTCCTTTTAGGAGAGGGAAAAGGAAAAACTTTTGTTACTGGGATGGGGGTTTCAAAACCTCTATCCTTTTTGACTTTCCAAGCATCCTCATTAGAGTTTTAAAATCAATCAATGATATTACAACCGAATGTAAGTGTAGCCTAGTAATCGCAACAAATTTATATTGTTTAATTCGTCTTGGGCTTCATTTACCATGACAATTGGGTATTTTTGCATGGGAATACTCTTAGTTATAAACCATCGGGTTCAATACCTAATTCCTTCAACCGTTGAGTTAAAATTGCTACTTTAATCTCTGCCTCATCAGCCCTTCGCTGTTCAGTTTCAGCTTTTTGACGTTCAGCTTCAGCTTTTTGACGTTCAGCTTCAGCTTTTCTAATTTCTTCTAAATTTGCTTCTTCTGGCGTAAGTATTAATCTACCCTCAACGGTAAAATACCTTAACCTATTTTCCAGCACTCCTAAATATAATCCTAATTCCTGACTCCAATACCAACCATTTTCTGAAGGACCAATACTTTCGTATTCATTTCCTACTAATCTCCAGCCTACCAATTCTAAGGTATTCGGGGAAAACCAAAAATACTCAGGAGTCCTAAATCGAGTTTGATACAATTCTTTTTTTAATCCTCTGTCTACTTTGGCTGTAGAATCAGAAAGTAATTCAATAATCAAATTCGGATATTTACCGTCCTCTTCCCATATTACCCAGGAAGCACGGGGACGTTTTTCCGTGTTTTTGACTAGGAAAAAGTCTGGACCTCTAAAGTCTCGATTTTTTAACTGTTGTCGACTATAGTAGATGCTGAGATTTGCACCAATGAAGAAATCTTCTTGATCGCGCCATAACCATTCTAAGCAAGTTACTAATATTAATAGTTGTGTATAATGTAAGGAGCTTTCCATTTCTGGTTCGTCGCTGAGTAGTTCCGTGCAATCTGGCATTAATGCTTCTATTTCTTGTGCGGTTAAAGCCATAGGTTTGATTTTGATAAGTTACTATCCTTAGTATTAACTATAATTCATCACCAAAAATTTTTATGGCACTGATCACCCAAATTACCAGCAAATGCTACTTAAACAACTTGAAAACTAAAGTTTAAACTTGCCCAATTATTGACATCTAAAATATAAGCATCAGTGGTAGTAGGGTTAATATCATCTTTAACTTTACTGCTGTGATGTAAGTCTTGCAATAGAGCTTGGGCAACTTTTAAAGGATTAACTAAAGGACTAATGGCTTGTTGATCTGTGGTAGGATATTTGGCAGTGGCTAAGGCTGTGAGAGTTTCCTTAAAGGGGTTTGTGCTGAGAATAATTTGGTGTTGACAAAAGGTAGAAAGTGTCGGAACTAACCAACCGGGTATAGGTTGATTATCTGGAATTTTGACGGTTTTGCCCGGAGGAATGAGGATTTCTGTTAATTGGGGTTTGTGAGGAGAAATGTTGTTTGGTGGAAAAACTTGCCAAGGATAAAAGGCAAAGGCACTTTGGTTATTATTTAAAGCTACTAGAATCAAGTATACAGGGCGATCGCTCAAATTTTCAATTCTATATTGCACCAGACTACCTACAGAAATTGTGGGAATAGCGGTGGGGGAATAACTGGGTCTGGGATAGGTTTTATCGCTATTAGCAGTTTCTACGGTTTCCCTAACCATGAGAATACGAGGTAAAATGTTATTAACAACCTCTAAAGTTGCCCTAACTGGTAAACGGGAAGTACCCTCATTTTCCGTAAGTTGCCATAATTTTGATGCTAACAGGGTAGAAAATTTTGGTGTTAATCGTTGCACTGCTACTTTTACAGCTTCATCAATTTCCCCTACGGTATTGGTAATTAGTTCACCACCCAGGGAAAAAACACCATAACGGCTGGGTATTTGGGAAACTTTACCAAAGACATAATCAGCGGTTTCTGTGCTGGTGACAATATTAGCCACATTGCTAATTCCTGAAAAGGCGCTGGTAGCATCTACCCGTTCAATTCTTTCTAAACCCTGATCTAAGGCAATATTCACATGAATATTTCTGGGTAATACGCGAACAGCTTCTTGTACTATTTGTCCAAGTGCTAATTTGATAATTTCTTTATCTACTTGGGCTTTAGCTATTAAACCAGTTCGGGATTTAATAATTAACTCTTCTCCAGTCTCCAGAGTTAAACGAGAATTTACGCCATAATTTGCTAGAACCAGGGGAGGTAATCCTCCTAACCATAATTTGATTGTTTTACCATCATCTTCTGTGGCTTTAACTATACCTACACCCCTAAAGTTATCAATCGGGAAATAATCAGCAATTACAGCATTTTCAGGATTTTTCCGCGCACTTAATAGGCTTGGTTGTTGTTTACCACCTAGCTTATATATAGAACTACCCAGATGAGAGAGGAGAACTTGTATTGTTTTTTGGGGAGTAGTTTCCCACAAATATTGAGTTAACGCATAAGTAAATAATCCCGCACTCCAACTAGGAAAAAGTAATTCTCCTGCTTGTTGATTTGGTTCTGAAGTGGCTTTAAGAATCAGGGCATTATTAATAGGTGATTTTTGATTTTTGAGTTGTGATAAAAACTCTAATTCTTCCGTTGCCAAAGTCAGAGATGATAATTCTGGACGAGTACGAATTTGCAAACCTGTGGATTTTAATTCACTGGAATGATAGTAACTAGTATCAAATACTGCTGTAACTTGATTTGTAGGTAGAGATCGCAATAATAGTAAGAGAGTTTCTTCTAGTAAATAGTTTACAGATTTTCCATCTCCTAAATTATTTTCATCAACGGGAAGTATAGCATTTTGTAATATTCCCGTGCTGTAGATCCCCGAATTCTTGAAGAAGTCAGGGATTTGATCATTTGTCTTCACGCGAGTACCATAACCTGAAAAATGGAAAATCACCACATCTTCAGGTTTGACTTGCTTACCCAAATGATCTACAAAAGCCGCTGTAATTAGGTCTTTAGTTGCTTGTTTGTCTGTTAAATTCAGAATATCTGCTGCTGCAAAACCAAAGCGATTAATTAACAGTTCTGTTTGCAATTCCACATCAGTGACACAACCAGCCAGGGCAGGACTTTGTGAATATTGATTAATACCTATCAAGAATGCTAACTTGCGAGATTTGGATTGTGCTAAAGCCTGGTAATAAGGATTGCCTAAACTTAACCACTCTTCTTGTGCTAGTCCTAATGCTGCTAAGGCGCAGCTAATTTCTTGTAAAAACTTACGCCGTTTCATAATTAACCATCAGACCCCAGCCCGTCAGTAATAGCTTAAAGGCTGAAGTCCATAGAGTCAAGTTTCTAGTCTTAATCTAAACTAATACAGGCGAAATTTGCATAGCCCGTGTTAATTCAGCAGCTACTTCTGGACGAGAAAATTCTGGTGGTGGTAATTCACCCCGACGTAACATTTCCCGCACCTTTGTTCCAGACAGATGAACCCGTTCTTCTGGTCTGCTGGGGCTGGTTTTAGTTGTAGCCATTTGTTTGGTGCGTGTGCAGTAAAAAGCGTGTTCAAACTTCATTGGCACAATTCCCAACTCTTCTGGCGCGAATTCATCGAATATATACTGAGCGTCATAAGTGCCGTAATAATCACCTACACCAGCATGATCCCGTCCGACAATAAAATGTGTACATCCGTAATTCTTGCGAACTAAGGCATGAAAAATTGCTTCTCTCGGACCTGCATAACGCATTGCTGCGGGATTAATTGCTAAAATTACTCTATCTAGGGGATAATAGTGTTCTAGCAGAATTTCATAACAACGCATCCGCACATCAGCAGCAATATCATCTTCCTTAGTTGCTCCTACCAGTGGGTGTAGGAATAGACCATCAACAGTCTCTAAAGCGCACTTTTGAATATACTCATGGGCCCGGTGGATAGGATTACGAGTTTGGAAACCGACAATTGTTTTCCATCCTTTGTTTCTAAACATTTCCCGTGCAGCAGCAGGATCAATTTGGTAGCTAGGAAAATGGGGATGAGAGTCCCGTTGTAATAACCAGATATCACCAGCCAAGTTAATAGAACCCTGATTATATACTACCTGCACGCCGGGATGTTTACGGTCGTCAGTGCGATAAACATTAATAGCTTCCCGTTGTTTGTCGTAAGCATATTTTTCGGTTAATGCCAACACCCCAATAAACTGCCCGCTGGGGTTATCCAGACGCACCAAATTACCTATTTCTAAACGGTCTGCCACTGCTGGGGTTACAGATAATGTAATGGGAATTGACCAAACAATATCGTTAGCTAACCGCATTTCTGTAACTACTCGATTGTAGTCTGCTTGGTTCATAAAACCAGTCAACGGACTAAAACCACCAATAGCAATCATTTCTAAATCAGAAACTGCTCGTTCATCAAGTTCCACACGGGGTAAAAAGTCAGCTTTGGCCAGAAATATTTCTCTTTGTGCTGCCGAAGCAACTCGGTTAATTAACTCTCCACCGTGGGGGGCATTTGCTTCTGGATGATAACTCAAGGTAATGTTTCCCTAATTGTTGCGAATTATGTATTAATTTATCAAATTTTTGTAGACATTGTTAAATTTTTGTGAAATTTTTGTGAAATTCTAATTTTTGGTTGCCAGTTGTTAGCTAGAGTCTTCTGCTTTTACTGCTAAAAAAGATTTTAGCAGTTTTTCAGTGTCAAACAAAAAAAGTGGGGGATGATAGCGCGATCGCACTATCATCCCCCACCTCAGAGTCACTGATTAAGTGAACCAATTACTCATTAAACAAGAGAGAAATTACTAGCAGTCAGAGTGGGAACAGTAGCGAGAATAGCAAACTCACCACCAGTACCAAAGCCCGCAGCCGCGCCATTTTGGTTGTAGTAAAGACTACCACTGCTAGAGCTATAAACAATCAGCCCGTTACTAGTACCCGCCAAAACATCATCTTCAACCACAGCAAACTCGCTTGCTACGCTGAATCCTTGACCGACAACACTGGTAACAGAAGCGAATACAGACTTACTCAACGATATTTGGTCACTACCGATACCAAAGTCTTGGATAGTATCTAGACCTTGACTAGCTACAGTAAACGCAGCATTCCCTGCAAAGCTGAAGACATCATTACCAGCACCACCAGTCAGAATGTCATTACCAGCGCCACCAACCAGAGTATCATTACCTGCACCACCGGTCAGAATGTCATTACCAGCGCCACCAACCAAGCGGTTATCTAGGTCATTGCCGATAATTCTATCTGCTCCAATGCCAGCAATCACGTTTTCAATGGTATTGGCGGCAGTTAATGTCAGTTTTGAACCATTAGCAACCAGGGTTTGAGTAGTGGTAACGCCTAGATTTAGGCGGATTGCTGCGGTTGTACCAGTGAAGTCAATGGTATCTTGACCACCTACTACTGCTTCTGTAATGGTGTCAGCACCGAGGCTAGTTGTGGTAATGGAGAACAAATAAGTATCATTTCCTGTACCACCCAGCAAACTGTCGTTACCCGCACCACCAATCAGGGTATCATTTCCTGTACCACCATCAAGGGTGTTATCACCACTGTTACCTGTGATGGTGTTATCTAGTCCGTTTCCAGTGCCGTTAATGGCTGTATTTCCAGTCAGGGTCAGGTTTTCTACATTTTCGCTCAGAGTGTAAGTAACAGATGATTGTACTAAATCTCTACCTTCACCATTTGCTTCCGTAATCACATCACCTGCGTTGTCAACAATATAAGTGTCGTTACCTGCACCACCAATCAGGGCATCTGCTCCAGTACCACCATTGAGGGTGTTATTACCACTGTTGCCAGTCAGGGTGTTATTGAGGGTATTACCAGTTCCATTCAGGTCGGTAGTTCCTGTAAGAACTAGGTTTTCTACATTGGTTGCCAGCGTGTAAGTTACAGATGATCGAACAGTATCTATTCCCGCATTAGCAGCTTCAGTAATGGTATTAGTTAAGGTACTAATGATATAAGTATCATTACCAAAACCACCTCGTAGAGTATTTGTTCCTGCACCACCATCAAGGGTATCGTTACCAGCACCAGCAGTAATAGTGTCATTGCCTGTGCTACCAGTAGCGTTGAGAGTTCCCAAGAAGGTAGCAAAATCGAAGCTCTCAAAGTTTTGAACTACCAGTCCAGAAATACCGCTTAATTGATTGCTAGTATTGGCAATATTGGCAACATTCAATGTTAAAGCGGTTGACGCTGTTCCTCCAGATATTACTAAGGTATCTGTGCCTATGCCACCATCGAAAAGGTCATTTTGTCCGGCGTTAGCAATAGTTGAAGTGATAGTATCATTACCTCCATTACCCAAAATTCGATCTGGGTTAGTAGTGGCTGTGAGACTATTGTTACCACTTGTACCATTGATTAGATTGTAGACACCAAACATGGTTTGGTACATGAGGTCATAGATTACGGTATTGTCCAAGGTGCTAGGCAACTTTTCGGCATTCATCCCATAGGCTTTGGCAACAATGCTACCGGGGAAATCAGGAGTACCGACCCAAGCTACACCGAAGTTACCCATCGCTCCATCTATGCTGCTTTTAGCTGCAAAGGGTTTCCAAGGTGCTTCTGCTGTACCTGTGCTGCCGTTAACACCATCCAAAACTGCCTGATTCGTATTAGTTGTAGTGGGGTTAACACGAATAAATGGCGCACTAGGCTCAGTATTTGCCAGTGCGGGGTTGTTGGGGGTAAAGTTGCCAGCGGGACGGGTGTAAGGCTCGAATTGGAATACTTGCAATCCGCCAGCATCGCTATCTGCAGCTGTAATCACCAAAGTATTAGGGTCTTGAGTGTTGACGTAATCCATGGCTACACCGATCGCTGCATCAGCCCGGCGAACAGCTTCAATAGTGCCAACTGCATTATTGTTATTCGCAAAGTTGTCGCTACCTTCCTCCTCCACTACCACAAAGAAACCATCAGAGTCTTGACTGAGGATTTTTAAAGACGCATCCAGCATCTCTGCCACCGTGGGCGCAGTAGCTAAATATAAAGGCTGAGGATTGGCACTATTGAGTCCTAGTGCTTCTTCAGTGCGATCATTAAAAGTGTGGTTAGCAGCAAAAACTCCCAGTAACTTCGTAGAAGCAGTCGCACTTGCCACAGCAGTATTCATTTGCTCTTCCGTGTAAACCACACTATAACCCAAAGACTTTGCTAAATCAATCAGGTTAGTAGTGGGGCGATCTTCAGCATCAGCAAAAGCAGCATCAATTTCGGCAGTAACGTGGAAGCCAGTAGTACCCTTAGGTAGTAGATAAACCTCACCCCCCGCCATGATGACTTGAGTGCCAGAGCGAATTACCTGTTCAGCAATTTCAGCCGTCTTCTCACGGGCGCGGATGTTATTGCCAACACGATTAGTAGTGGCAGCAGCAAAAGCGGCCGTTCCAGGCTCACCAATATGACCCGATTGAATAAGAGCAGTTGCTTTACCAGCAGCGATCGCCTCTTCCAAAATTGTGTAGCCAACTTTACCAGAAGCAGGAGTAATCATAGATTGGTCTTCATTCAAGCCAAAAGACTCATTGAACACCTTCACACCATTAGCATGAGTGACAGCCCCGGCATTGGAAGTACCAGTTAACTGGTTTTCCATGTGTCCTAAATAGACACCAGCATTTGACATCTTATCCCAGTTGAGCCTACCATCAGGACCTAAATCAACATTACGGGTTGTCATGTAGTGAGAAGGACTAGTACCATCTGGATGGATAAAAATCACATTCCCAGTTAACTTGGTAGCCTTGGGAGCAGGTGTGGGGTCAGGATTCCGAGATACCAATTCAACATTAAACAGAGTCTCATACATCAACTCATAAATCTTAGTATTGTCTAAAGTAGCAGGTAATTTATCTGCATTAAGACCATGAGCTTTAGAAACAATTGAACCACTAAAATCCGGTGTACCCGCCCAAGCAACACCAAACCCAAACACATCACCATCAGCATCAGTCGCAGCGACAAAAGGTAAAGTATTAGCTCCCGTTTGACCGTCTAAAGGTACATTGCGAGCAGTCGTAGTCGGATTATTATTAATATTACCTAAACTTGTTCCAGGAATACGAGGATCAACTACTTGTAAACCACCAGCATCACTATCAGCAGCAGTCACCATCAAAGTATTGGGATACTTATTAATAAAGTCCATTGCTACACCAATAGCCGCATCCGTACGGCGCAATCCCTCTAAAGTCCCAGCAGCATTGTTATTATTCCCGAAATTGTCCGTACCTTCCTCCTCCACAATAGTAATAGAACCATTCTGGAAATTAGGGTGTTTTTCCATCAACTTCTGAGTTACACTCAGCATCTCAGCAATAGTCGGTGCCGTAGCCACATATAATGGTAAATTGTTCGCCGCTAAAACCTCCTCAGGGCGATCATTAAAAGTATGAACAGGTGCAAATACACCCAACACTTTAGTTGGAGCTACAGGCAAAGCCAGCAAAGCATTGAGTTGGTCCTCATTGTAAACAACCGTATAACCTTTACTCTTTGCCAGTTCAATCAAGTTTTCCGTAGGGCGTATTAAAGAATTAGTGCTTAAAGCATCGAGTTGAGCCGCAGTACCGTGAAAACCATTTGTACCAACCGGCAAAAGATTCAGTTCACCACCACCCATGATAAAGTCAACACCTGAGTTAATTACCTGTCTGGCAATTTCCGCAGCTTGAGCGCGAGGTACAGTGATACTTCCATTAGCGTTAGTAATTTGCTGAGTCTTAGCAACAAAAGCAGCAGTACCAGGCTCATAAATCGCCCCAGATTGAACTAAAGCAGTAACCTTACCTGCATCTCTAGCTTCTTCAACAATAGTTTTGGTAGTCCCAGAAAGAGATGTAATCGCTAAATTCCCTAATTCATAACCAAAAGACTCCGCATAAACCTTAACACCCGTAGCGTGAGTCACAGCACCAGCATTAGATGTGCCGCCCAACTGGTCTTCCATATGACCCAGATACACACCAGCATTAGACATCTTGTCCCAATTCAACCGTCCATCAGGACCCTTATCTACAAATCTTGCAAAAGCATAATGAGATGGACTAGTTCCATCTGGGTGCATGAAAATAACATGATTACCTGTTGTCATAAAACCTCTTAATCGCTTAATTTAGTTTTTACAAGTAACACTTAAATAATCATACGTATGTTAAAAACAGCCACCACAACAAGTTAAGAACAATTTATCTATTTCCTAAATTTCTTGATTTTGATCATAAGTATTTATCTATATAATAAATTTCCAGCACCTTGCACAACTCACTAGTACAGTAGCAGCAATCATAAAAACAGTAAGTTATTTTAAAAAAATCCCACAGATTAAACTCTATAGAAAGTAGTACAATCATCCGTGATGCCAGTCGAGAATCACAGAAAAACATAACACCATAAAGCAAAAGTTCAAATAAATCTTGTAATCTACTTCATTCATAAAACCAGTCAACAGACTAAAACCACCAACAGCAATCATTTCTAAATCTCCAAACCACTCCCTCATCAACTTCCACACAGAGTAAAAAGTCAGCTTTAGCCAGAAATATTTCTCCTTATGCTGCCGAAACAACTCAATTAATTAACTCTCCACCGTCGGGCATTTGCTTCTGGATCATAACTCAAACTAATGTTTCCCTAATTGTTGCAAATTATGTATTAATTTATCAAATTCTTGTGAAATTCTAATTTTTAGTTGCCAGTTGTTAGCTAAAGTCTTCTGCTTCTACCGTTAAAAAAATTTAGCAGTTTTTCAGCATCAAACAAAAAAAAGTGGGAGATGATAGCGCGATCGCACAACCTAAGAATCGCCACCTAAAAATCATCCCCCACCTCAGAAAGCACTGATTAAGTAAACCAATTACTCATCAAACAAGAGAGAAATTACTAGCAGTCAGAGTAGGAACAGTAGCGAGAATAGCAAACTCACCACCAGCACCAAAGCCCGCAGCCGCACCATTTTGGTTATAGTAAAGACTACCACTGCTAAAGCTATAGACAATCAGCCCGTTACTAGTACCCGCCAAAACATCATCTTCAACCACAGCAAACTCATTTACCACACTAGTCAAAGAAGCGAATACAGACTTACTCAACAATATTTGGTCACTACCGACACCAAAATCTTGGATAGTATCTACACCTTGACTAGCTACAGTAAACGCAGCATTCCCCACCAAGCTAAAGACATCATTACCAGCACCACCAGTCAAAACGTCATTACCAGCCCCACCAGTCAAAACATCATTACCAGCACCACCAACCAGAACATCATTACCAGCACCACCAACCAAGCGGTTATCTAAGTCATTGCCGATAATTCTATCTGCTCCAGCACCAGCAATCACATTTTCCATAGCATTCGCAGCATTCAATGTCAGTTTTGAACCATTAGCAACCAGGGTTTGAGTAGTGGTAACGCCTAGATTTAAGCGGATTGCTGCGGTTGTACCAGTGAAGTCAATAGTATCTTGACCACCATCAACTGCTTCCGTAATGGAGTCAACACCTAAGCTAGTTGTGGTAATAGAAAACAAATAAGTATCATCACCCGCACCACCAATCAGAGCATCTGCACCAATTCCACCATTGAGGATATTATTACCACTGTTACCTGTAATAGTATTATCCAAGCCGTTACCAGTACCGTTAATGTTAGCCGTGCCGGTGAGAACCAGGTTTTCCATATTGGCACTCAGAGAATAAGTAACAGATGATTGGACCAAGTCCGCACCTTGATTAGCTAATTCCGTTACTACATCACCTATGCTGTCAACAACATAAGTGTCATCTCCTAAACCACCAATCAAAGTATCATTACCAGCACCACCATCCAGGATGTTATTCCCACTATTACCTGTGAGGTTGTTACTTAAACTATTACCAGTAGCATTGATATTACCGCCGCCAGTAAGAGTAACTCTTTCTACATTGTTACCCAGACCGTAACTAACAGATGATTGGACTAAATCCGTACCTTCATTCAGATATTCAATGATGGTGTCAGTGTTTGTATCAATTATGTAAATGTCATTTCCTGTACCACCAACCAGGATATCTACTCCAGCACCACCGTTGAGAGTATCGTTACCAGCTTTGCCATCAATGTAATCGTTATTTGCAGTCCCCACAAGATTATTGTTACCAGCATTACCAATGATTTCGTTGAAGTCATTAACGTTGATAGTCAAAACCTTCTCAAAAGTCAAACCATCATTATCCCTAGTTCTCACCCGGATGCTGTAACTGGATTGAGTTTCAAAATCTGGAGAAGCGTTAATTTGCAGTTGATTTCCACTAATGGTGAAAGCACTGTTATCAATATCACCATCCCCTGCAACTAAGCTATAGGTAAAAGTGTCACCTGTATCTGGGTCTGTACTAATGAGATTACCAACCACTGTACCACTGGGTTGACCTTCATCAATTGCAGTAGTGTCAGTAGTATTATCATAAAACAAATCCGTCGGTGCTTCATTAACGTCATTAACATTAATAGTTAAAGCCTTCTCAAAGAATAACCCACCTTGATCCTCAGTTTTGACTCTAATGCTGTAACTTGCTTGGGCTTCAAAATCAAATACAGTATTAGCTATAAGTTGATTATCAACAATGGCAAATAAACTATTGTCAGTGTCACCATCCCCTGTAACTAAGCTATAAGTAAAAGTGTTTCCTGTATCTGGGTCTGTACTGATGAGATTACCAACTACACCATCCGTTTGATTTTCCGCAACTGTACTAGTGCTGAGAATTAAATTAGTCGGCGCTTGGTTAAAATCAGCAATAGTCAGGACTGCTGTGGGTTGCTGTGTACCTACAGATGTGCCACCACTGGAGTTTACCAAACTCAGATTGACAGTTTCGCTAAACTCAATCACATTATCGCCCGCAATCGGAATCTGTACATCCTTATAACTTTCACTCGGTGCAAAAGTAACAGTAATGGCACTGTTGATATAGTCCGTTTGGTAAGCTTTGTAAGTGTCAGGATTAAAAAGTGCCTGTAATTGTCCACCCTGTACCAATTCCCCAGTAATACTGTAGTGTGCCTGAGTATCAAGCAAAAACCAACCAGGTCCAAGAATATCTTGAGCATCAATAATCCCCGATGATTCCTCATCTTGAGTCAAAAAGTTAGAACCACCAGAAAGGAAGCGATTTGGGTCATGTTGCGCTATTAATTTTAAAGTGTCGGTGGCAATATTATACTGCCAAATTTTGCCAATATGGGCATTGTTCCCCACATCCTCCTGAAGCAGGATGTTACCATACTTGTCTATGGTCATATTATCCAACATCTTCTGTCCTTCAGTACCATCCAGAACCGCCTCAATAGTACCGCCTAACTCTGGATTAGTTGGATCATCAAAGCGCAGTCTCCACAAGCGACTAGGACTACTAAATGAATTAGTAGTGACAAAGTAGAAATCTCTCAGGTTAGATGGATCCCAATGTCCATCTTCAGGACGTAAGAAAGCCGTAACCCCAGCCGCTACACTCCGGGTTTCCAGTACTGCCCCTGTTGTATTTTGAACCTTGCCTAAGTCCGCCAATGTAAATCTGCTTCCCAACGCTAAGTTAGTTGTATTAGTTTCGCTTGCTAATCCAGTAACAGCAATTCCATACAGCTTACCGTTGTTTAATCCCGCTTTGTCAATCTCCGTTCCTGTGTTGGTTTTATCGCCAACGTAGAAGTAAACTTGACCACCCCCAGAGTCATCTAGTCCAGCTACTACCGTCTTATTACTAAGAGTCGGACTAGCAACAGTATTTTCCCAACTGAATTTACCTAAATAAGGCAATTCATAAGTTGTACCAGCACTTGTACCAGTAGCAATATGAGCAAAAGCACGACCTTCGGCTCCGCTTTCCTCGCCATTCAAATAAATACGTGCCGTACTACCGAGTCCCGTAGCACTATTGTAAAAGGCAGAAACCGCAGCTAAATCCCCAGCGCAGAAACGACTAAATACTGTAGTGGTGCTTTGAGCAAAGTTAGTACCATTCCATACATATACCGTCTGGGTTAAATCGCTACCATTGACCACCGATAAATCCGATTTATTGATTACCCACTTGGAAACAAATGCACCAGTACCGCCATGGGCGCGGACAATTCCAGACGTACCGCCTAATTCATGGTTCATCAACAAAGTGAAAGTCCCATCACCATTATCAAAAGCCCCCAAACCATCGGGAATACCAACCATTCTATAGGGTGTGCCATCAGGTTTGTTGTTAACCGAATCCCCAACCGTGAGGATAGATCTCAAACTAACACCAGAGCCTGGTGTAGTCGGGATAATATAAGAAGTAGCAGAACTGCTCGGTCCTTGGCTTATGTCCACCGTCGGAGCAGCAGCACTACCTTTGGCAGTACCACCACTCAATTGCAATTGCACCGAATTTGTACCAGATACATCTCCTTGACGGGTTACTCGCACCGTGGCATTAGAAAAACCAGAAGTACCACCCTCTGCAACCGTGTAGTTGGCGGTACTAAAGTTAAACACAGGAACAGCAGCATCAATACTAAAACTGAGAATTGAACGGACTGGATTAGCAGCAGATGGTTCTGGGAATGTGTTTACAGCATAAGAATTAACCCCTTGCACATTCACATTCAAAGTTTTACCATCAGCAGAAACATCAAAAACAGTGTAATTGAAAGTGTTGGGAGAATAGAAATCAACAGGTTCGATTCGTGAAGGATTGGTGTCATTCTCACGCCACACATTTCTTAACCCAGGGAAATTAGCATCTAAACCCACTGGATTGACCCCTGCTGCTATCTGACTGTTAGCAAGATTATTCGCTAAAGACTGGATATTAGCAAAACTATGGTTAGTAATAGTATCAGGTCCAGTAGCCCCTAGCGGTCCGCCTACAATTGATAAAGCATTGGGTAAAACCTTAACCACACCATTATCAGTGTAAGTTATTTCATTGATACGATTTTGGTGGTCATCAGCAGACAAAAACACCACGTTTTTGATGCCATTGTCAGCAATAAACTTGAGCAACTCATTACGTTCAGCCCGATAACCACCAATCCATGACTTACCACTATCCAAACCAGAACCAATAGCACCAATTTGATCTATAGGACTAGATACACTGACAAACTTCCAAATCGTGCCATTATTTTGCGCGTCTAACAAAGTTTGCTTCAACCAAGCCAGTTGAGTATCTCCTAGCATTGTGCGATCGCTATTATCAGCACGAGAACCCGTATCATCAGCACCAGTAGCAGTCTTTAACCGCACATCACGGTAACTGCGAGTGTCTGTATTGATATGAATAACATTCTTACCCCATTGTTGAGCTAAATAAAGCTGTTGTGTACCATTAGTGCGAGAATCAGTAGGAGCAGAAATTACACGCTCTCTAATCGGTTGGTAATCAGAGTATGCTTGAATCAGAGCTTTAAAACCAGGATTTTGGTTAATAAATACACCTGTTGTATTGACATCATCTACCGTATTACTAGAACCATTACCAGATACAGCAGCTAAAGCCCCCGGTGCGCCACCATTGATTAATTGTCTGTTCCCTAATTCATGGTTATCTAGCGCAGTGTAATTGCCTTGAGAACTATACAGACCTTTTAAACCAGAAAAACCGCCACTATTGACAGACCGGAGATTTTCTAAATATTTACGTTGGTAATCAGCCAAAGCTTGACCAGGATTACCAACAATATTAGTAGTTGCTGCCGGAGATCCAGCACTTGCCGCTCCATAAATTGTGTCCCCCAAGAACATGAAAAAGTCTAAATTCAAATTAGGGAAATTTTGGGTAGAAATGTAGGGTCGCATCAGACCGTCCGCATCTCCACTAAAAGCAAATTTCACAGGTGCTTGGGTTGTAGCATCATAAGCAGTTCTAAACGTCCCTACTTGACTCAATTCCCCAGCAGTTGTTTGGAAGCGGTAATAATATTTTGTCCCACTCTGTAAACCCGTAGCATCTATTTTCAGAGTATAGTCACGGTTCGCATCCCGGGTTACTCCACTAATTGACCTGACTATAGTAGTAAAATTAGCATCAGTAGACAATTGCAGAGTCACATTTTGGGTAACACCAGGTTGGGTGCTTGTATTAGCAGCGTCAAAAGTACGAGTCCAGAGTATAGCACTATTAGCCGTAGCATCTCCAGCAGCTACCCCTGTAAATCCAGCCGTAACTCCGTTAATAGCGATCGCTATATTTTGAGTAGCTGTACCATCAAAAGAAGTAACAGTAAAAGAGTCTATTTTGCTTTGACCTGCACCTAAATACTGTACAGCACTATTATCAACGCTATAGCTAAACGCTCCAGTTTCCGTAATCGTCAAACTACCTAAATTACCATTAGCAGAAACAACAGTAGTGGCAAACTTATTTTGACCAGCATCTTCATCTGTAACCGTTAACATACCCGAAGCAGTTAACTTACCAGCATTAACGTTAGTTCCTTCCTTAATAGTGACATTGCCGTTACCACTAATACTTGCGAGATTATTCATGTTGTTAATCCTTCCTGGTGAACCAATTTCTTTAGATGTAACATTCAGCGCGTTATTAAGGGATAAAAACCCTCCCCTAACTCCGACAGCGCTTATATTTGACACTGTTGGCAGAGGTAGAGTATTACTACCCAAGCCAGCAGCATTGTCGAAGGTTGTATAAGTGGTAGACCCACCAAAACTAACACCTGTGATTCTCGTACCATTGGCATTAAACAGATTCACAGCATCGCCACTAGTGCTTAGTCCTACGCCAATACCTGTATAACTACCAATAGTTAAACCACTGGGAACATTAGTACCAAACCAAGCGGTTTTAAATGCCGGGATAGTAGTGTCAGGTGTAGCAGTTTCTAAGAAAATCACCGACTGCCCAGGAGCAATACTAGTAACACCATTCAGGGCTACAGAACTAGCGAAAGAATTGGTATTGTCGTCCATCTTCCAACCAGTAATATCCACAGCACTAGTACCAATATTCGTCACCTCAAACCAATCAGCAGTATAGACACTACTGCCACTGCTCCAGGGTGATACTTCCGAGATAATCAGAGCCGGTAGGGTGGGTATTTCATTGACGATATCAGTAACAGCCAATGTAAAATTGGCAATTGCATCGGGATTGTTACCAAGAGTAGCATCATCTACATTAACAGTAACACTGTAACTAGTTTTAGTTTCATAGTCCAAAGTAGTACCAGCTTTCATGTACAATGCAGTGTCATTAACTTCAAAGAAACTAGCATCTGCTCCACTCAAACTCAGAGTATTTATTCCTAATCCATCATCAGTAACAGTAATATCAGCTACTTTAACAGCAGCGATGGTACTAGTGTTTTCAGCGATCGCTATCACCCTATTATCCAGAACCAAACCAGTCGGGGCTTGATTAGGAACAGTTGAAGGTGCATAAACCCAAAGTTGAGGATAATTAATACCACCACCACCATTTTCGCTCACCACATAGAGATAACCATTCTTATCCATAGTTAATCCCTCATGGCCTTGGTCAACAACCGAAACTGGATTACCAGAATCAGCAGTGATTTTTAATGAACTGGAAATATTACCAGAGCGGTCAATACTGACAACCTTGCCAGACTCTTGGCTCAAAACTAATAAGCGGCTATAATCCGGTTGTCCATTCAAAGACGATAAATTAGACAAAGCATAAACATCAGCAAAATCTAAAAGATTGGCCAACACCGGATCAAAAAGGTTTATCGAATTAACCGTAGTGGGAGAACCATTACTAGCCGTCCCCGCAGCAAAATCAATAGTAGTTTGGAAAATACCTGCCGGTTGTTTCTCCTTCACCCCAATAAATCCACCACTTTGGGGGTCCCAAGAAATCCCTTCTATACCGATATTGTCAATAGTTGTCCCCAGCTTAACAGTTTGGGCATTAGCTTTAGTCAGAGTGCTTCCAGGGGTATAAGTAAACAAATGGGCCTGTCTGTCTCGTTCTTCAATTAAGACAAACTTGCCATTACCAATATAAGTAAGCCCTTCAACATCATAAAAGTCTGTACCTTGGGGACTATTACCGGGAGCTAGGGTCATGGAATTGATTAACTGCCCTGTTTTTGATACCTGTACAATTGATGTACTGCCATCTCCAACAACAAACAGCGTATCTGTATCCCAGTTATAAGTCACAGCAGAGACTTCCTGAGCTAACAAGCTATTAGTGGGTGCAGTAGTGCGAGTAGGTTCAGGTAAATCGTATCGTCCCACCCGGACATAAGTAGACAAATCCACCGTTGTAGCTAAGTTGATACCATTAATGGTAATGCTGATATTTCGGCTGGCCGTACCATCTAAAGATGTGACAGTAAAAGTATCAACTTTACTTTGACCAGCATTTAAATACTGCACCGCACTATTATTAACACTATAGCTAAATACTCCCGCTTCTGTAATTGTCAAACTACCCAAATTGCCATTAGCAGAAACGACAGTAGTAGCAAATTTATTTTCACCAGCATCTTGATCTACAACCGTTAACGTACCGGAGGCGGTTAGTTTACCGGCATTAATGTTAGTCCCTTCAGTAATGCTCAGGGTACTGTTGCCATTAATAGTGGCGGAGTCGTTCATATTATTAACGTTAATTGTGAACAATTTATCAGTGTAAAGTCCACTTTGATCTGTGGAACGAACGACAATGCTATAACTAGACTGGGCTTCAAAATCTAGTGAAGTGTTAATGAGTAATTGATTGCTGTTAATTGTGAAAGCTGCATTGTCATTTACACCCGTAGAAGCGAACCCTTGTTCGCCCAAACTATAGGTAAAAGTATCACCATTGTTAAAATCAATAGTTGCAAGAGTACCTACAACGCTATTGGCAGGTACATTCTCATTAATGCTAGTAGCAGTTAAAGTGATATTAGTAGGAGCAGAATTAAGATTTAATCCCACAATTACCGGGTCATGATCAGAAGAGCGGAATTGGTCAGGACTGTACAAGCTAGTAACTTGACCTACAGACTTAAATTCAACATTATAGTCTAATACGCTAGGCTCATCAGCATTAATGTGCCATATTTCCACACCAGATACCTGTGCAGCTAAACTACTAGTAGCTAAAGCATGATCAAGAGAACCTAACTGACCATCAAAAACATAAGAATAGGAAGTATTAGGCAGAAGATTATTATATCCAGCGATCGCTAATGTAGTCAGAGGGTCTTCTTGAGCATAAGCATTGAAATCACCCAACAACAGATAATCACCATCATCAACCCCAGTAGGCTTAGTAGCCAACCATGCCGCTAAATCCTGGGACTGACGGGTGCGAGTACCATTAGATAAACCTTGACCATCACCAGCATCAGCATCACCAACACCACCAGAACTAGAACCTTTAGACTTAAAGTGATTAACAACAGCAGTAAATAATTCACCATTAGAGTTTTGTTGGAAAGTCTGCGCTAAAGGTTTACGTCCCACCAAATCAAAAGCACCAGTACCAAAGCCATCGGGTAAAGTAGCAGCAGCACCATAAGGAGTAACCTGACTAGACTTGTAAATCAAACCCACAGTAATAGCATCAGTCCCCAATCTTGTACTAGAACTAATAAAACTGTAACTACCCGCACCAGCAACCCCATTTAGTCCAGTGATTAAACCTTGAATAGCACTATTAGCACCATAGCCATTGTTTTCCAATTCCATCAAACCCAAAACATCAGCACCAGAAGTAATAATGGCTTGGACAATCTTATTCAATTGACGAGTTAACTCAATAGCAGTATTAGCACCACGAGGCTCAAAACTCAATCCATTAGTATTGATATTAACGTTCGTATCCAAATCATTGAAATAATTAAGAACATTAAAACTAGCCACCCTCAGAGTACCACCAACCGTAGGGGCGAACGGCCGTTCGCCCAAACCTCCACCCAAACCTCCACCCAAACCTCCACCCAAACCTCCACCCAAACCTCCACCCAAACCTCCACCCAAACCTCCACCCAAACCTCCACCCAAACCTCCACCCAAACCTCCACCCGGAGTAAAATTAACACCATCTGTAGTTTGGATGCGATACCCCTCATAACGCTGGTCCAAAATACCCGTGATACTAGCAACAGTATCACCACCGCGCAGAGTATTAATCGCACTTAAAGAATTACCACCACGACCAAAAATAATCGGGTCTGGGTTTTGAACAGCACTACCATCATCAAGATAGATCTTGCGAGCAGCAATATCCGCCAAATAAGTAGCATAACCGCTGACACTGGGAGCATTGAATTGAGTATATTGATCTAACCTAGCATCCGTACCCGGCTGATTACTAGAACCCATAGCCGAGAGCAGAACTTGCCCATAACGTCCCAATTGATAATACTCAGTCACCGTGAGGCTGCCACTACCAGCACTCAAATTAACCAACATTCCCTCATAGCCCTCTAAATTGCCATTAGGTAACTGGACATTAACCACCGTCGGTAACGTACCTGCTCCCAGATTAACAACACTCGTTAAATTAAATAATTGGGTTAAACTGCTAATATTAGACCCGCTAGTAGTAATAAATTCCCCAACAGTTCCCGTAATTCTGACCTGATCACCGACATTACCCGTAAATAATCCTGATGGATCATAAACAAAAATAGCTTCCGAAGTAGCAGCATTACCATCAATATCAGCGTCTTCCTCTTGAACATAAAAGCCATTAAGTTTAGTAGCACCAAAGAAAGCGCGAGTCACAATACCTTCAATAGTTTGAATTCCCGTCAACGCCGCCGTTGCACCACCACCTTGAATAGCGCTAATTTTAGTAACAGCAACGTCATCATCAGTGATAACGATATTTTGACTAATAGTGCTACCTAAAGTCAGACCACTAGAAGCACTGCCAATACTTAAAATCCCAGTTTCCGTTCCTTCCACTAAAACATCATCAACAACCGTAAAAGTGACAGTCCCAGCGATCGCACCATTAAGAATAGTGATAATGCTATTACTAAGAGTATAATCTCCAGTAGTGATACCTATTCCAGTAACATCTAAGTTAACCGTTTCATCACCAGAAACAGCACTAGAAGCTGTAGCAGTAACAGTGATAACCGTTGTCCCTACTTCCGTTCCCCTGTTGGCACTTACCGAGAGGTTAACCATGGGATTTGCAATCACATCATTATCCGTGATAACGATATTTTGACTAGTGGCGCTACCTAAAGTCAATCCACTAGAAAGACTGCTAATACTCAAAATCGCGGTTTCCGTTCCTTCCACTAAAACATCATCAACAACTGTAAAAGTGACAGTCCCAACCGTTGCACCATTGGGAATAGTGATAGTGCTATTACTGAGAGTATAATCTTCAGTAGTGATACCTGTTCCGGTAACAGCTAAGTTAACCGTTTGATCACCAGAAACAGCACTAGAAGCTGTAGCGGTGACAGTGATGACCGTTGTACCTGTTTCTGTTCCTGTGTTGGAACTGACGGAGAGGTTAACAGTTGGTAGAGGTGAAATGTTGCCTGAAGAAAGTGTAGTCAAGTCAACAACCGTTGAGTCTCTAGCCGTAAAGTTATTGGCGGTACTCAGAGTGCTGATAGTCTGTAAATAAGCGTTTGCGGCATTAGTAAAAATAGCATTGTCCAAATTGGCGAGAACAAGAACTTGACCGCCAGGAATCGTTGGTGTACTGGATGATTGTGCAGAACCAGAACCATAGGGGGAAACACCAAAGCCTATAAACGCAATCAGATTGGGCGTACCAGTGAGGTGCGTACCACTGCTAACAGTGTAGGCTGTGAGTGAGTCTCCGCTAGTAGAAAAGCTAAAGTTATTCGTCGCATTGTTGGGATTAGGTAATAGCGTCACCGCACCAGCACTACCTCCACCATTGCGTGCCACGGATGATGGGGTTGGGGGGGTGGTGCTACTATCACCAGCATTGATTAGGAGTACGCTGCCAGCAGCGATTCCCCCCGTAGGTGCGGTATACTGTAGAAAACCTTCGCTCGGACGGAAAAAACTCGATGCGGCTCCCCCATTTCCAGTAATACCACCATCGGTAACATAGAATGTATCACCAGCAGCAATTGGTTTTAATGCAAGAATTGCAAATTGATCAGGATTGGTAGAATTTACCCCAAGAAAAGCAATGTCGCCCGCGAAAACTGCCATACTAGAATCTCCTTTAATAGTCTAGTTACCAAAGTGATCATGTCACCTGAGAATTCTTGTCAGTTTTTCAGTTGTATTTATTCAGTTGTATTTATGTCGAAAATTTGCCCATTAGAAATTAGACAATTTTTCTTTCCTATTATTAATACACTTACGATAGTATGGATAAATTAAGATATAGTTAATAAGTAGTTAAAATAATGATAATATTTGGTTTCTATCATCAGATAGAGTTCCCAACTACTTTTACCTTTTTCAGTTCTGATTTAATTAGCTACTCTTGAGAATGTTTTATTTTGTCTGATTTTAAGGATTTTCTGTCACACAGGAGCAGGTTTAAGGTTAATTCCCACTCTTGTCCAGTCTCAGATCAGGACTTTCACCACTACTCAAGAATCTACCCTTCTTGAATTTAAAACTAATATATCACATCACATTCCCACTTCACAAATGTAGACAAATAACTATAACTATGGCTTGCTGATAGCGTAGCGTGGCGTTAGCCATATAAAGCTAAAACCATTTATTAATAAGGGTTTCGCGGATTTTTACCACAAAAAAGTGCCAGGTTTTGGCTAATGGTGTCTCAAAATGAATTGCATTTTTCTTTGTTGGATTTGGAAAATTGAGGATATCCAGACAGTTAAAACTGTTACCTCTTACCTGTTAAGAGTTACCTGTTAAGAGTTACCTGTTAAGAGTTACCTGTTAAGAGTTACCTGTTAAGAGTTACCTGTTAAGAGTTACCTGTTAAGAGTTACCTGTTAAGAGTTACCTGTTAAGAGTTACCTGTTAAGAGTTACCTGTTAAGAGTTACCTGTTAAGAGTTACCTGTTCCTGTTACCTGTTAAGAGTTACCTGTTACCTGTTCCTGTTACCTGTTAAGAGTTACCTGTTACCTGTTAAGAGTTACCTGTTAAGAGTTACCTGTTACCTGTTAAGAGTTACCTGTTAAGAGTTACCTGTTCCTGTTACCTGTTAAGAGTTACCTGTTAAGAGTTACCTGTTACCTGTTAAGAGTTACCTGTTACCTGTTAAGAGTTACCTGTTACCTGTTAAGAGTTACCTGTTACCTGTTAAGAGTTACCTGTTACCTGTTAAGAGTTACCTGTTAAGAGTTACCTGTTAAGAGTTACCTGTTACCTGTTAAGAGTTACCTGTTAAGAGTTCCCGTCTCACCTGATTTCTATTCATCCTCAGGTTCTAAATCTTCTACTGTCAATTCTTGATGGGGAACAGCAGCAATAATTGCATCTATTACCTTAGATACTGGTAATATCTCTATACCAAGATCGGGAAATTTTGTGCCTTTGGGAACTATAGCTCTTTTAAATCCCAATTTTGCAGCTTCTTTTAACCGTAGTTCCATTTGGGAAACTGTTCGCACTTGTCCCCCTAATCCTACTTCTCCAATTAAGACTGTACCAGGGTGAACTATTCTATCACGAAAACTGGCAACGATCGCTACGGCAATTCCTAAATCTACTGCTGGTTCTTCTACGTTTAATCCCCCCGCAGAGGCAACGTAGGAATCTAATTTGGACATGGGTACTCCCACCCGTTTTTCCAATACGGCAAGTATCTGCACCAAGCGATTATAATCTATGCCTGTACCCGCTCTGCGCGGAGATGGGTAACTGGTAGGACTAACTAAGGCCTGTAGTTCTACTACTATTGGTCTTGTTCCTTCACAAGCCACGACAATGGCCGTACCAGGAGCGGGATCATCACGGTTGCCTAAAAATAGCTCGGAAGGGTTCTCAACTTCCTTTAATCCTTGAGACACCATTTCAAATATACCAATTTCGTGGGTTGCTCCGAAACGATTTTTTACAGTTCTTAATAATCTGTGGGAGGCAAAGCGATCGCCTTCAAAGTATAATACGGTATCCACTAAATGTTCTAATACCCTAGGACCGGCAATCGTCCCTTCCTTAGTCACATGACCGACAATTAACATAGTGATATCCTCATGTTTTGCCACTTTCATCAAAGCTGCGGTACATTCCCTGACTTGAGTAACGGAACCTGGTGCTGATGTCAAAGCTGGTAAAAATACTGTTTGGATACTATCTATTACAGCTACATTCGGTTTGAGGGAATCTATTTCTCGCAAAATTTCCTCTAAATCCGTTTCTGGCAATACATATAAATCTGCGCCTATACTATCAGGATCTATGGGTTTTTCGGACTTTGTAACGGTTTCCCCATCATCCTCTGTGACGATAGTAGGAGCTTTGGACATCCCCAACCGAGAAGCACGCAATTTAACCTGTTGTCCTGATTCTTCTCCAGTGACGTAAAGAATCCGATATTTTAAAGCTAATTGATTAGATACTTGTAATAATAAAGTAGATTTACCAATACCAGGATCACCTCCAATTAACACCATTGAGCCGGGAACTATACCACCGCCTAAAACTCGATCTAATTCACCATAACCCGATTCCCAACGAGCAATTTGTCTATCACTAATTTGATCAAAAGTCAAGGCAGATCTAGCTTTAGCTGGTTTAGTATTAGATGATCTAGCATTACCCTGGGTATTGTGCCAATTTCCCACACCACCCCGACTAGGTATATCTCCAATCAAAGAACTAATATTCTGTTCAACTAGAGAATCGTAAGTGTCGCAATTTGAACATTTTCCGAACCATTGGGAAAATTCTGCTGCACAATTACTACAGATATAAATGGTTTTTGCCTTAGCCATACTGAAATTTTATCTAAAAATCTTAATTATTTCTTAATTCTGGGAAAAATGGGAAATTTAATAATAGAAATAGTGAGAGCATTTCTGTTCTCAGTCAGGTACAAGAATAGGGAAGTTCATCGCAGATAAACGCAGATAAACCTAGAGAAATCTGTACCTTGGTGGACTAGGAAATTGTATAGAGCTTTTTCCCAATCAATTGAGAGAATGATATCCTAATATTATGATATTAAAAATTAATCATGAAAAATTTTAGTTAAGGAGCATGACAAAACTTGGAAAGTCATAAAGAAAAAATCCTGGTCGTAGACGACGAGGCCAGCATTCGTCGGATTTTGGAAACACGCCTTTCCATGATTGGCTATGATGTGGTGACAGCAGGGGATGGTGAGGAAGCTTTAGAAATGTTTCGCAAGGCTGAACCGGACCTGGTAGTTTTAGATGTAATGATGCCAAAACTCGATGGTTATGGTGTTTGTCAAGAATTACGCAAGGAATCTGATGTCCCCATTATTATGCTCACGGCTTTGGGAGATGTGGCAGACCGCATTACTGGGTTAGAATTAGGTGCTGATGATTATGTGGTCAAGCCATTCTCACCCAAGGAATTAGAGGCGCGAATTCGTTCAGTTTTACGCCGGGTAGATAAAATAGGTGTAAATGGTATTCCTAGTTCTGGTGTTATCCATGTCAGTAATATCAAAATTGATACTAATAAGCGTCAAGTTTATAAGGGTGATGAGCGTATCCGCTTAACCGGCATGGAATTTAGCTTATTAGAATTGTTAGTCGGTCGTTCTGGTGAACCTTTTTCCCGTTCGGAAATTCTACAAGAGGTGTGGGGATATACTCCCGAACGTCATGTAGATACTCGCGTTGTGGATGTACATATTTCCCGTTTACGGGCAAAGTTAGAAGATGACCCTAGTAACCCGGAATTAATTATCACCGCTAGGGGAACTGGTTATCTTTTCCAACGCATATTGGAACCTGGGGAAGAGTAGGAAGAGTGGGAGGCTGGGGAGATGATTTTTTCTCATTTTTTCTCATACTCCGTACTCCGCTCTGGACGCTCTTGTATTTTTTCACTATTGTCTATTGTCTATTGTCTATTGTCTATCTTTGTAGATTATTTCTCAGTGGAGTTTTGTAGTTTTGGGTGCTTAACTACTACCCCTGCTTACCATAACTTAACTTATTTGTCAATAGTATGTTTGTTCTACCGATCAATTTACATAATTTCTTGGAAAATTTTTTCCTAAACTTCTCTCAGATATTGCTGCTAAGAAAGTAAAGTTTTGTATTATTTGTCGGTATCGATTTCTGAAATAACTATGAATAAAGGGTTTTGGAAATCGTCTAGACAGACAGAGATAAAATTGACAATATAAGCCCAATTATGAAATTCTCAAAAATTGTAGCAAATCGCCGAAAGTATTGCAAGCTCGTGACTAAATAAAAATAATTCTCAATTAATTGTTAAGCAAATCTAAACTTCAATTATGATCAGTTATGAATATTAAAACTAATATCGTCTTTTCATAAGTTTTAATTATGATTTATTGTTAACGAAGAACCACCCGGTGATAATGGAAAAACTAACCTCAAAGTACACAAACAAAGAGGGTTTAAAAAGGATTATGTAAAATGCTATCTGTATCAACGTTAAAGTATCTGTTAATCACTGATAACTAACTAATAAATAAGTAATGACTAAATCTGATCCTAATCGAGTTTTGCGGCGTTTACCCTTAGTAGTTGGGGGTGTAGGTACTGTCTTGTTGTTAATAAATCGGTTATTAACTCCACAACTAACAGATTCCCAAGCACGAGGAGATGTACTGGGAGTGATTTTAAGTGCGATATTAATTTTAACTGGTTTAATTTGGCAACAGGTACAACCAAGGACACCAGAGACAGTAGAATTAATTGGAGAAGAGGGATTCTTTTTAGCAGGGGATTTATCAGAAACCGCAAAAACAGAATTAGCCTGGGCATCGCGGCTATTATTAACAAATACAGTCACGCGATCGCTTATAGTTTACTATCAAGGTAAGGTTTTATTACGTCGCGGTATATTAGCTCCTAAATCGGAAGTAGTACCAGGAACAATCTTAAAAAGGGTATTGGCAACACAAAAGCCAATTTATCTAGTTGCTTTGTATGTCTATCCTGGTAAAATTGAATTTGATTATTTACCAGAGAACACACAAGGTGTAATTTGTCAACCAATTGGTAAAGAAGGAGTTTTAATTTTAGCTGCAAATGCTCCCCGCAGTTACACAAAACAAGATGAAAACTGGATTGCGGGAATGGCGGATAAATTAGCTGTTACTCTTGGTAATGAATGATTAGACTTTTTCAGCAAACCCTATATAGAAAAACTTGGCCTATTTTTTGTGGTGAAAAGTCGGTAATTCATATACAATGTGAATTATCTGAAGTGTTTAATAAAACTATTGCTTACGCGAAAACAAAGCAATCATAGTGATAGTTTTTTCGGATTCCAGCAACAAAGTGATATCGCGTCAGGCTTTGGCCTGTAAGCTTACTGAGGGATAACCGCTCCCAAGCTCCCATTCAAGTAAGCAGCAAGTGTCTAGCTTTGTCTAGAATTTACATAGCAGTTTCTAATTTACTGAGTATTTGTATGAAAAGTGAATTTTCGTCCGAAATCAACCCTAACGAACCTGGCCACGAGGTGAATGAGCAAACACCAGAGCAATTTCAGCAATTTAATCAACCGCAAGATATTCTCATGACTGAAGAAATTGACCAAGATAGGCCACAGCCTGTCGAAATAAATATTGCTGCCTTGTCAGATTTAACTGGGCAAATTGAATCTCTCAAAGTACAACTAGAAGAACGTAGCACTCAATATATGCGAATTGCAGCAGATTTTGAGAATTACCGCAAGCGTACTAGTAAGGAAAAAGAAGAAATAGATTTACAGGTGAAGCGAAATACAATTACGGAATTGCTGCCTGTAGTTGATAATTTTGAGAGAGCCAGGTCGCACCTCAAACCCCAAAGCGAAGGAGAAATGACAATTCATAAAAGTTATCAAGGGGTTTATAAACAATTAGTAGATTGTCTAAAACGGTTAGGTGTAGCACCCATGCGTCCTGAAGGTCAACTATTTGACCCGAATTTGCATGAAGCCGTGATGCGAGAAGCCACGGATGAACATCCAGAAGGAACAGTGTTAGAAGAGTTAGTTCGCGGCTATTATTTTGGTGATAGAGTACTGCGTCATGCAATGGTGAAAGTAGCTGCGCCTAAAGAAGATGTATCTTCCTCCCCAGAAGATTCAGTCTAACGAAAATAACAATTAGGGATCATCTTCAATCGTAGGAATACGGTTTAGATGTCAACCAAACCTCCCTATCAAGGGATTTTGCTAACTATATAAGAGGTTGTTGGAAAAGTTTTTGATTGTGATGTTAGACACCAGACCATCCCTGCTAGTAGAGTCAAAGTCCCCCAAATCATAGGGGATTTAGGGATATCTGAAAACATTTGATACATCACGATAGACTTGGAAAACACCCTCTCAGGTTGAAGAAGTGAACCAGAAGAGCATCATTCACTCAACTCCATGAGGAACGGACATAGCACAAATACCAAGAAAAGTATAGGTTGGGTTTTCCACCTCTAATGGTACGGCTAGTTCCCATCATCCATAGGTGGGTTTTTCTACACCTGAATAGCACAATGATAAAAGGTTCATCAAAACTAGCAGCAATAATTAACAATTAACAATTAATGAATGCTATGATTCGATTAAAAATAGAAATTTGACCAAAAATCTGGGATACAAGCCCCGTCCACTTCGGCCAGCTCAGTGCATCGCTTTTAGGACGGCTTTATGTTAAAATTTGGTCATAGTCGCCATAGGGCATTGGGAGACTTTAAACGGACATGGAGGGACGATAAGACCACTTGTGGCGTGTTCCGGTGAAGTGTCAAGTGTTTCCCCGCACCTTCAGGTCGGTGAGTATGTCAATAACATTGTCTTATAGACAAAATAGGTCAAAGACCAAAACCAGAGAATGATCCTTGATTAAATTTGTACGTATTAGTCTGAAAATCTAGATTTTTGTACTTATGAGCAAACTTTAGCAAAAAAATACCAATAAAATTAATTATTAACAAAAATTAAAGTGTTACCTTAAACCTATTACCTACTATCCACGGCTTAAGCCACGCTATCGGTACTTTCGCTTCCTTATAACTTTTAACCCTGCTATATGGCCCGAGACTATTATGAAACCCTGGGTGTCTCTCGTGACGCCGACAAAGAAGAGATTAAACAGGCTTATCGCCGCCTAGCCCGAAAATATCACCCAGACGTTAACAAAGAATCTGGGGCAGAGGAACGATTTAAGGAAATCAACCGCGCCTATGAAGTGCTGTCAGAACCAGAAGTTCGCGCTCGTTATGACCGCTTTGGTGAAGCTGGCGTTTCTGGAGCAGCAGCATCTGGCGCTGGTTTTCAAGATGACATGAGTGGTTTTGCTGATATTTTTGAAAGCATTTTCAGCGGCTTTGGTGGCGCTCCAGGTGGACAACCTCAACAAAGACGGCGTAGCGGACCGGTGAGAGGTGATGATCTCCGCCTAGACCTGAAATTAGACTTTCGGGAAGCGATATTTGGTGGGGAAAAAGAAATCCGCATTTCCCACTTAGAAACCTGTGAAGTTTGTAATGGTTCGGGTGCTAAACCGGGAACACGCCCCCGCACTTGTGGAACTTGTAGTGGTTCAGGTCAAGTCAGACGAGTCACAAGAACTCCGTTTGGGAGCTTTACCCAAGTATCAACTTGTCCCACTTGTGATGGGACAGGAACGGTGGTTGAGGATAAATGTGATGCTTGTGGTGGTAAAGGCGCGAATCAGGTAACAAAGAAACTAAAAATCAATGTTCCCGCTGGGGTAGACAATGGCACACGTTTAAGGATTTCCCAAGAAGGAGATGCGGGTCAACGAGGTGGACAACCTGGTGATTTATATGTCTACTTATTTGTCAATGAAGATCAAGAATTTCATCGGGATGGAATTAATATTATCTCGGAAATTAAAATTAGCTACCTACAAGCAATTTTAGGTTGTCGTTTAGAGGTAAATACGGTAGACGGTCCAGTGGAGTTGGTAATTCCCTCAGGAACTCAACCAAATACGGTGATGAAATTAGAAAATCGTGGTGTCCCCCGTTTGGGTAATCCCGTGAGTCGGGGTGATCAAATGTTGACGGTGTTAATTGATATTCCCACTAAGATCATCCCAGAGGAACGGGAACTCCTGGAAAAACTGGCTAGAATTAAGGGAGATAGAACAGGTAAAGGTGGTTTAGAAGGATTCTTAGGAGGCTTGTTTAAGTCATGAGTGGGTCTTCTGTATTAACCCCTGACTCTCAACTGGATTTACGTGGTACTCCTTGTCCCATTAATTTTGTGCGGACAAAACTGTATTTGGAAAAAATGCCCCCTGGTGGTTTACTGGAGGTCTGGTTAGATGCTGGTGAACCCATAGAACAAGTTCCTGATAGTCTGACTATGGCTGGTTATCATGTAGAACAAATTACAGACTGTTCGGGCTATTTTTCCCTGGTTATTCGTCGTCCGGTTGCTAGGGAATGACAAGGGAAATTGTTACTACTGGACAGTTATTGGGTACGGTGTTAGCTGTACAGGCGAATTTTTACCGCGTGCAAATGGATGAGTCAGCAATAAGACCTGATCCTTTGATTCTTCTCTGTACGCGGAGAACACGCCTGAAAAAAATTGGTCAACAGGTGATGGTGGGAGATCGTGTTATTGTTGAAGAACCAGATTGGGTTGGGAGAAGAGGGGCTGTGACTGAGGTTTTACCCCGTCATAGTCAATTAAATCGCCCAGCGATCGCTAATGTCAATCAAATTCTGCTGGTGTTTGCAGTTGCTGATCCTCCCTTAGAACCTGTACAATTAAGTAGATTTTTAATCAAGGCTGAGTCTACAGGTGTTGATGTACTACTTTGTTTAAACAAGTGTGATTTAATTTCCTCCCTAGAAAAACAACAAATTAATGATCGTCTCCTGGCTTGGGGCTATCAACCTTTATTTATTAGCGTTCAGAATCACATTAATATCAATCAAATAGCCACATATTTGCAGGATAAAATTACTGTGATTGCAGGTCCTTCTGGTGTGGGAAAGTCCAGCTTGATTAATAGTTTGATTCCCGACGCTAACCTGCGGGTAGGGGAAGTTTCCGGTAAATTAGCTCGTGGTCGTCATACCACCCGTCATGTAGAATTATTTGAAATGCCGAAAGGTGGTTTATTAGCAGATACCCCCGGTTTTAATCAACCTGATTTAGATTGTAGTCCTGAAGAACTAATTCACTATTTCCCAGAAGCCAGAAAACGCCTGGCTGTTGCCCATTGCCGCTTTAGCAATTGTATACATAAAGATGAGCCTGATTGTGCTGTTAGTGGAGAATGGGAAAGATATCAGCATTATTTAGAATTTTTAGAAGATGCTTTAGCCCATCAAAACCAGATTAATCAACAATCTGACCCAGAATCAAGTTTAAAATTAATATCTAAAGGTAAAGGTCAGAGTCAGTACGAACCAAAACTAGAAAGTAAAAAATATCGTCGAGTTTCCCGGAAAACCCAATTACAAGACTTACAGGAATTATATCGAGAAAGTGAGGATTAATACTAATTGACACTCTCAGGGCTAAAGTCCATTTCTTGCTTTGTTGGGTTAAGGGACAGCACAACCCAACGCTTATGTTGGGTTTCATGCTTCAACCCAACCTACAAATCAAGGCTTTTTCTAATTTGGACAAGGTATTGCTTGAATGAACCGAATTTACTAACTATCCTGTAAATCCTTAAATCCTGGAAATCCTGATTCTGACAAAATGAAAAATCTGTGCTATAATCAATCCAGACACCAAAACCAGATTTTTGTAGAAAAATATTTTCCGCCTAACGGCGGTGGGTTAAGAAGGGAAAAGAAAAAAAGAGAAGAGGGCAAAAGAGCAAGAGTGTAAAGGGCTACTAAGTCCTCGCTGCACCACTACATACAACCCGAAAACCAATATTGTCGTAGTCGAGGTTGAGGCTGAGGCGATAAGCAGAACGGCAATCCCCAGGATCGTCGTCCCACGAACCACCGCGCAGCAGCTTTCGGATCCAGCTTGTACTTGTCAAAGCACTGCCATCTGTAGGCGCGTTTATATAATCATTTTTATAGTCATCTTGACACCATTCCCACACATTACCGTGCATATCGTACAAACCAAAAGAGTTAGGGGGAAAAGTTCCTACATCTGTGGTCTGCTGACGATATTTTCCTTTTGGTGCAGAAGCATAGGTATAATTACCATCATAATTTACCAAATCTGGAGTAATACTTTCACCAAAATAAAATGGTGTGGTAGTTCCGGCACGACAAGCATACTCCCATTCTGCTTCACTGGGTAATCTGTAGTTTTTCTGTGTTTTTTGACTTAACTTTTTACAGAACTCAACCGCATTATTCCAACTAACTCTTTCCACAGGGCGGTTATCGCCTTTGAAGTTGGAAGGGTTAGTTCCTATGATAGCTTGATATTGTACCTGTGTCAATTCATATTTTCCCATGTAGAAACTGGGAACTGTAACTTGATGTTGGGGACCTTCATTTGAACCTCGTTTTGCTTCACTTTTCGGTGAACCCATGATAAATGTTCCCCCTGGGATTTCCACCATGTCCAACGTCACACCATTTCCTAAGTCTTCTGTAAAGTATTTCGCGCTTGCGTTGCGTCGGTTGGTGATATTTCCCCGTGCGTCTGTGGTGACAACTTCAAAACTAAAGGTTTTAAGGTTATTGGAAGGTATTGGTGCTTGGGGTTTTGGTCGTTGGGGTTTTAAAGCTTTTTCTATTGCTGCTATTCTTTGCAAAATCACCTGAGTATTTTGAGGACGATCTTTATATAAACGCTGCATCATATCATCTAATAAATCTGCCAACATAGATGATATTTGTGGTGCATGATTCCGCCAATTTAATCTTTCATTATAGGAATCATAAATGATTGGGTCAAGTGGTTCTTTACCCGTGAGTAAATAAACAAATGTCCGTCCTAAAGCAAAAAAATCAGATTGAGGTACAGCATTATGATTAATTTGTTCCGAGGGTGTGTAACCTGCGGAAATTATTCCTGTGACACCACCTTGTTGTTTAAATACTGTAGATGTTACCTTCCTCACAGTCCCAAAATCAATTAATACCAATTCGGCACTTTCAGACCGCAACATAATATTAGATGGTTTAATATCTCGATGAAAGAAGTCTTTATTATGTACCTGTTCTAAAATAATGATTAGATCTTTTAGCCATTCTATAGCTGTAGTTTGGTTAATAGGACGCAAACCACGTTTTTGCATATATTTTTCTAAATCTTCTCCCACAACTTTTTCCATTACCAAACAATGAATTGGATTTTGGCTATTGTAGGGATAATATTCAAAATAAGCGTCTAATTCTACATGAGGAATACCGGAATGATGGAGTTGACTTAAAACATCAGCTTCTTGTTTAAATAATTCTACAGCTTTAGGGTCGTTATTAATCAAGACTTTGAGAACTTTAGCCTGATTGGTTCTGACTTCGTTAATCTCATAAGTCACACCAAAGCCACCCCGTCCTAACTGACATTGTACCCGATAACGTTGTTGTAGCAAAACTTCCGAGCCACAGGCTTGACAAAAAAGGATTTTATCGGGATTTTGTGGCTTTGGGCAGTTAGAATTGATGCACAGGCTCATAATCTTGGTAGTTAGCACGTTTATTCGATATTCTACCTTGATTTAAGGATTTGAGGTTTTGCCTGTGTAGACGCGGTTTATAACCGCCCGTTTAACTTCCGCGCAGCGGTGCTAGGCCAAAATATTTTTCTAATAACTATTAACTTAGCATTCATGACCAATGACCTATATAGTCTTAAAATATTCTTAATTTCCCCACACAGACTTTTTGTCTGTAACCTCCAAGTACCACACAGAAAAATATTATGGCTATAGGCTACGTCGCGCTTGTACTTCATGCACATCTACCCTTCGTTCGTCATCCGGGAAGTGACTACGTGCTAGAAGAGGAATGGCTTTATGAAGCGATTACAGAAACTTACATTCCCTTATTAAAAGTATTTGAAGGGTTAAAGCGAGATGGTGTTGATTTTAAACTCACTATGAGCATGACACCTCCCTTAGTGTCCATGCTTCGTGATCCTCTATTACAAGAACGCTATGATGCTCATCTAGCTCAATTAGAAGAGCTTGTAGAATTAGAAGCCGAGCGCAATATCCATAATGGTCATGTTCGTTATTTAGCGGAACATTATGCAACTGAGTTTAATGAAGCGCGGGAGTTATGGGAACGTTATCACGGTGATTTAGTTACAGCATTTAAACAGTTCCAAGATAGTAATAACTTAGACATTATCACCTGTGGTGCTACCCACGGCTACTTACCATTAATGAAAATGTACCCCCAAGCTGTATGGGCGCAAATTCAGGTAGCTTGTGAACATTACGCGGAAACCTTCGGCCAAGCCCCCAAAGGGATTTGGTTGCCAGAATGTGCCTATTATGAAGGTGTAGAACGAATGCTGGCTGATGCTGGCTTACGTTATTTCCTCACAGATGGACATGGTATTTTATACGCTCGTCCCCGCCCGCGTTTTGGTAGTTATGCCCCAATTTTTACGGAGACTGGTGTAGCAGCTTTTGGTCGAGACCATGAATCTTCTCAGCAAGTATGGTCTTCTGAGGTGGGTTATCCTGGTGCAGCAGAATACCGGGAATTTTATAAAGATTTGGGTTGGGAAGCTGAATATGAGTATATTAAGCCCTATATTATGCCCAATGGACAGAGGAAAAATACAGGTATTAAGTATCATAAAATCACTGGTCGGGGCTTGGGTCTGGCGGATAAAGCCCTCTATGATCCTTACTGGGCAAAGGAAAAGGCCGCAGAACACGCCGCTAATTTCATGTATAATCGTGAGCAGCAAGCTGGACATTTACACGGTATGATGGGTCGGCCACCAATTATTGTTTCTCCCTATGACGCGGAGTTATTTGGTCACTGGTGGTATGAAGGTCCCTGGTTTATTGATTATCTGTTCCGTAAGTCATGGTATGATCAAAAAACCTATGAAATGACCCATTTGTCCGATTACTTACGTGCTAATCCTCATCAGCAGGTATGTCGTCCCTCTCAATCTAGTTGGGGCTTTAAGGGTTTCCATGAATATTGGTTGAATGATACTAATGCTTGGGTTTACCCGCATTTACATAAAGCTGCGGAAAGGATGATTGAAATTTCCCAAATGGAAGCAGAAGATGAGTTACAATTAAAGGCACTTAACCAAGCTGCGCGAGAATTGTTATTAGCACAATCTTCTGACTGGGCTTTTATCATGCGCACAGGAACAATGGTTCCCTATGCGGTGAGAAGAACTAGATCACATTTAATGCGCTTTAATAAATTGTATGCAGATGTGAAAGTGGGTAAAGTTGATAGTGGTTGGCTGGAAAAAGTTGAGTCCATAGATAATATTTTCCCCAATATTAACTATCGCGTTTATCGTCCTGTATTTTAATGGAGTCGTAGATCCTCGACTTTTTCTTCATGTCGGGTCTATGCCTAGAAAAGCAAAACCCCCAGTTATAATCCTGGGGGTTATTTTTATACACATCTTGTCAAGCTGCCATTAAATACTATTGAGGTAAGTTACGGCTGTTGTAAGCATCTATGGCATAGGCTGGCGTGCGTTGGGTATAGTCTGTATCTATACCAGTAATAGATTTAGCTAAAGCTTCAAATTTATCAGAAGCCCAATTACGTTCGTGAATGGGCTTGCTTTGTTCACCCATGAAGTATGCTAAAGAACCAATAACGGAAGCTGCTACCCAACCAACAACCAATAGAGAGATTAAAATAGTCATTTGAGAACCTCGGTTTTTACTTTTTGTAACCTTATGTAAATAAATATAACAGATTATTAACAAAGCTTGCAAATTGTTTTTTGGTGTGCATACCCAGCAAAGAGGTGAGGAAATCCCCACTGTCATAATTTTGTAACAACAAGCACTAAAATAAGACACTGTGATCAACAAAGAATGAATATAGGCTATTTGGGGATCAAACAGAATAAAGTGTAGCTTGGGTTTCACTTCGTTTAACCCAACAAATTCAAGTTTCTTTACCTCAACCCAACCGACAAGATCAGCGATTCCTGCGGAGCGCAACGCTTACGCACTAAATAACGTTCAATTACAAAACTTTATTTACTGTAAAATACCCCATATACTGATCTATAGGTGTTAAATTAATAAATAGACTTATAACCTTTGTCAGGAGGGTGAAATTATGGGTTTATTTGATAGAATTGCTGGTAGTACCAAAAAAGCCTCCAGCGCATTAGGTCTTGCGGAAGCTTTTGCAGCAATTGCTCTGATTGCAGTGGCATCTGATGGATATATCAGCGATACAGAAGCCGAAGCACTCAGCACGATTTTAGGACGGATGCAGCTATTTAGAAGCTATCCCGGTGATGTGATGCGAAAAATGTTTGATAAACTTCTCGGTATCATGCAGAGGGAAGGTTTGGATGCTTTGTTGAATGCTGCTATTGCTGTCCTACCTCATGATCTCACAGAAACAGCTTTTGCGATCGCCACTGATATTGTTTTAGCTGATGGTGAAGTCACAGAAGAAGAACAAAAACTATTGAATGATTTGTTTCAACTTTTAGAAATTCCCGAAGAAACAGCAATTAAAATTATTGATGTGATGTTGATTAAGAATAAGGGTTAAAAAGTTGGCTAAGGTGTCTTCATTGACACCTTATTTTAATTTAATTGTCAGGATTCAGGATATAGAAAACTTGATCTAGCAGGGAACAGGCTTCATGCTTCATTCTCAACTCCTGATCAGGAAATAGGCCAATTTAGAATAAAATGGCAACGAAAAAAACTCCCGCACCTCTACCCCATGAAAATCATCAAACTTTGATCAATCAAAGATGATAAATATTGAGTACAACATTAATATTAATAGTAATAGTATATTTACCATCTGCTATAATCAAAATATTGGCTAGAAGTCAGAATAACTAATAACTAATAATTAATAATTAATAAAAATGTAATATATCTGACAAATTAACTTCCTGACTCTAGCTATTTCTAATGCTTATCTTTTTGGTTTCTCTGCATACAGTTGAAACAACCACAAAAGACTCAGGAAGAAAAATCATGAACAAATCTTATGCCACAATTGATGGTAACGAAGCTGTTGCCCGTGTAGCCTACAAATTAAACGAAGTTATCGCTATTTATCCTATCACCCCATCTTCAAATATGGGTGAATGGGCTGATAGTTGGATGTCGGAAAATAAACCAAATCTTTGGGGTACAGTTCCCAGCGTCACCCAAATGCAAAGCGAAGGAGGGGCTGCTGCTGCTGTCCATGGGGCATTACAAACAGGGGCATTAAGTACAACCTTCACCGCTTCCCAGGGATTATTATTAATGATTCCTAACTTGTACAAAATTGCCGGAGAATTAACTAGTTTTGTCCTTCATGTTTCTGCCCGTTCCTTAGCTACCCATGCGTTATCTATTTTCGGTGATCATAGTGATGTTATGGCTGCTAGGGCGACTGGTTTCGCTTTTTTGTGTTCGGCTTCTGTCCAGGAAAGTCATGATTTTGCCTTAATTTCTCATGCTGCGACTTTAGAAACAAGAGTGCCATTTTTGCACTTTTTTGATGGGTTTAGAACTTCCCATGAAGTGCAGAAAGTTGAGTTATTATCAGATGAAGATCTCCGGGAATTTATACCTATAGAATTAATATCTAACCATCGTCAACGCTGCTTAACTCCAGATAAACCAGTATTACGAGGAACAGCCCAAAATCCCGATGTTTACTTTCAATCTCGTGAAGGTGCAAACCCTTATTATCATGTTTGTGCCGATATTGTTGAAAAGATCATGGATAAATTTGGCAAACGCACAGGTAGATATTACAAACTCTATGAATATCATGGTGTAGCAGACGCAGAAAGAGTAATTGTGATCATGGGTTCTGGTTGTGAAACTGTCCATGAAACTGTAGATTATCTCAACAACGCAGGGGAAAAAGTTGGAGTTATTAAAGTGCGACTTTTTCGCCCTTTTGATATTGCTAGATTTATAGAAGCATTACCCAATAGTGTCAAATCCATTGCAGTTTTGGATAGAACTAAAGAAGCCGGCAGTGCAGGAGAACCATTATATTTAGATGTGGTGACAGCTATTTATGAAGGCTGGAAAAAAACTACATTTCCAAAAATTGTTGGGGGGAGATATGGACTTTCTTCTAAAGAATTTACTCCCGCAATGGTTAAGAGTGTTTTTGATAATCTTAGCCAAATTAAACCCAAGAATCATTTTACAATTGGGATTAATGATGATGTTAGTTTCACCTCTTTAAATTTTGACTTTAATTTCTCTACAGAACCGGATCATGTAGTTCGGGCAATGTTCTATGGTCTGGGTTCAGATGGTACAGTGGGTGCAAATAAGAACTCCATCAAAATCATCGGTGAAGGCACAGAAAATAACGCCCAAGGTTACTTTGTTTATGATTCTAAAAAATCCGGTTCAATGACAGTTTCTCACCTGCGTTTCGGACCTGAAAAAATTCGTTCAACCTACCTCATAGACAAGGCTAATTTTATCGGTTGTCACCATTGGGGATTTGTGGAAAGTATTGATATTTTAAAAGCTGCTGCACCAGGGGCGATTTTATTGTTAAATAGTCCTTATGATGTAGATACAGTTTGGGAAAATCTTCCCTTGAAAGTAAAACAGCAAATTCTCGCCAAAAATCTCAAAGTTTACACTATTAATGCCAGTCAAGTGGCGAAAAATAGTGGTATGGGGCATAGAATTAACACTATTATGCAGGTCTGTTTCTTTGCTTTGGCGGGAGTATTGCCAGAAAAAGAAGCAATTGCTAAAATCAAACAGTCCATAGAGAAAACTTATGGCAAAAAAGGTGTGGAAGTTGTCCAGAAGAATTTAAAAGCTGTAGACAACACCCTAGAAAATCTCCATGAAATCGAAATTCCTCTCGTACAAATAGGTAATAAAGAAAATTGCCAATTAGCAATTACCAAACCCAAATTTGTTGAGAATGTTCTCAGTAAAATTATGGTCTGGGAAGGTGATGATTTACCTGTGAGTGCTTTACCCGCTGACGGAACTTTTCCCAGTGGGACTGCAAAATGGGAAAAACGCAACGTGGCGGCAGAAATACCAGTTTGGGATAGTGATGTCTGCGTTCAGTGTGGTAAATGTGTGATGGTTTGTCCCCACGCGGCTATTCGCGCTAAAGCCTATCCAGCTAGTGAATTAGTCAAAGCACCGACAACTTTTAAATCAACTAACGCCAAAGATAAGAGTTTTGCTAACCAGAAATTCACTATTCAGGTAGCCCCAGAAGACTGTACAGGCTGCGAAATTTGTGTTAGCGTGTGTCCTGCCAAAAACAAAGCCGAACCCACCCGCAAGGCCATTAACATGAGTCCACAATTACCCTTGCGGGAACAAGAACGAGAAAATTGGCATTTCTTTTTGAGTTTACCAAATCCTGACCGGAAAACTTTGAAAGTAAACCAAATTCGACAACAACAATTACAAGAACCATTGTTTGAGTTTTCTGGTGCTTGTGCTGGTTGTGGAGAAACCCCCTACCTTAAATTATTAACACAATTATTTGGCGATCGCTCACTCATTGCCAACGCCACCGGTTGTTCTTCCATTTATGGAGGAAATTTACCCACAACTCCCTGGAGTCAAAACGCAGACGGAAGAGGTCCGGCTTGGTCTAATAGTTTATTTGAAGATAACGCCGAATTTGGTTTTGGTTATCGTTTATCCATAGACAAACAAGCAGAATTTGCAGCAGAATTATTATCACAATTAAGTAATGAAATTGGCGATAATTTAGTTAATGCCATTCTTAAAACGGAACAAAAAACCGAAGCTGATATTTGGGACCAGCGGGAAAGAATTGTCATCCTCAAACACAAATTAGCACAACTTTCCGAAACCACAACAGAAGCCAATCTAAAATCCAAAATCCAAAATCTCCAATCCTTAGCTGATTATTTAGTTAAGAAAAGTGTGTGGATAGTTGGGGGTGATGGTTGGGCCTATGATATAGATTTTGGAGGAATTGATCATATAATTTCCACAGGTCGCAATGTGAATATTTTGGTCATGGACACAGAAGTTTATTCTAATACCGGAGGACAATCTTCTAAAGCTACTCCCAAAGCCGCAGTAGCTAAATATGCGACTGGAGGTAAACCTGCACCCAAGAAAGATTTAGGTTTAATGGCCATGACTTATGGTAATGTTTATGTTGCCAGCGTCGCTTTAGGTGCGCGAGATGAACATACACTCAAAGCATTTTTAGAAGCGGAAGCTTTTGATGGTCCATCAATCATAATTGCCTATAGTCATTGTATTGCTCACGGGATTGATATGACCACTGGTTTACAACAACAAAAGGCTTTAGTAGACTCAGGAAGATGGTTATTATATCGCTATAATCCGGCATTACAAGACCAGGGTAAAAATCCCCTACAATTGGATATGAAAGCGCCTTCTGAGTCAGTAGAAAAATCCATGTATCAGGAGAACCGCTTTAAAATGTTGACGAAGAGTAAACCGGAGGTGGCGAAATTGTTGCTAGAACAAGCGCAAGCAGAAGTTAATGCTAGATGGGAGATGTATCAATATTTGGCTAATAGGTAATTGGTAATTGGTAATGGGTAATTGGTTTTTACCTGTTACCTATTATCAAATAATCAATCACAAATTTTCATTCTCGCCAATTATCTATGATTAAAGGATAACCTAATGCTTGAATTTTCTGATAATGCTTAGTATTACCTGTGACTAAAATTAAATTGTTTTGGATAGCAATAGAAGCTATTAATACATCTGCTAATCCTATTGGTTGTCCAGTGCTTTCTAAATCAGCATGAATCAATCCTGAAAGTTCTGCACTTTTTTGGTCTAAATGTAGGATTTCGATTTGAGATAAATCTGCTAAAAATTCTTGAATGCGATCATGACGATTTAATTTTCTCCATCCCTTAACAATTTCGGAAACAGTAATTACAGAAATTGTATAATGTTTCCATATTGCTCTATATGCAATAGCATTGGCATTTATTTTAGGATTTTTACCTTTACGGATTTCTGAAGTAATATCTGTATCAATTAAAGATTTTCTCACAACTCAATTATTTTTGATTAACTTCTATGGTGTAAAATATCTTCAACCATTTTATCTACTAATTCAGCATCATTAGACCATTCACCAATAAATGAATTATTGATAATTTCTGGTTTGGTTAATTGCTCAATCATTGCTTTGATTAAGTCGGCAACTTCACAATGATGTGTTTGTGTCAATTGTTCTATTTTCTCAAAAGTTTCTTGATCAAGTTCAATTTCTATTTTTTTCATGATTTCAGTTATTTTTATTTGATATAGTTATTATATTATAGCAAAGTTTTTTAAATCAACATCTAAATCAGTTTCATCATAATGAATATTAATGTTTCTGAGAGCTAATTCATTCTGAAATTGCAGTCAAGGCATTTTAGCCAGTTGGGATGCTTTAACGATACTAATTTTTTTTCTTTCAAAGAATAAAATAATCAATTCTAAAACTAATTCTTTTTCTGATAATCCACTGGCTTGGACAATATCTTCGGAAATGACTAAGATCATTGTGATCCTCCTGTTAACACAGACTAGAAAAATTATAACACATAGGTAGATATTTGTTGTTTTCTGGCATAAATTTGAGAACGGACAATTTTCACTTCTTCCGTAATTTCCTCTAAGGGTACAAGCAGTAACAATCGAACGCAGATGGACGCAGATAATTTTGTACTTCATTTGATAGATCATATCCTCTAATGTGACACATCGTCCGTAGACTGATCGTCCATAAAGACTCATAATCAGTACATGAATGAATCAAAACAAAAAATTCTTGATGCTTTAGGTTATCTGGTCAGACAACGTAGAACGGAGTTAGGAATTTCACAAGAGGAGTTAGGACTACGCGCTAACTTAGACCGCACATACATTTCTGGTGTGGAACGTGGAGTCAGAAATCCTTCCCTCACTGCTCTTGTCAGTCTTGCAGATGGCTTAGGTATTAGTGTTTCTACTCTTTTAACAAATTTAGAAATCGAAGCTGATAAAATAGTGAAGCTCCACATTTAACCTCTATGAGTGAAACCGAAATCAGGAAAAAATTTCAATTACTCAAGAAAGATGCTTCTGGAAATCATAATCTTTTAAAATCGAGAAGTTGTGAACGTTGTATTAAAACTGGTAAACGCGGTACACCTTTTGGCATTAAATTCTGGTATCAATCAGGTGAAGATTGGCCTTCCCAACATCAGCGAGGTGATGAAGCTGAGGAAGGTTGTATTGGCTGTGGTTGGTATGATTTTGAAACTTGGCGTAATGCACTTAACCAAAAACTATCTCAGGTTGATGAAAATGAGGTAAATTAGCAAATTGTTTTCTGTTAATTGCAATATCATTTAAGTAAGGAATCAGTGCATAACCAATACACTCTGCTAAACGTGGTGGAACAGCATTACCTATTTGCCACATGGCTTTTTTCATACTACCTTCAAAAATAAATGAATCGGGAAATGTTTGTAATCTTGCCATTTCCCTAGCAGAAATCACACGATTTAAATAAGGGTGAATATGTGTACCACCATGATTTTCTTTTACTGTCATACTCGGTTTACCAGGATATTGTCTTTTGAAAGCATCAACATATTTTGTATATAAAGAACCGCCAGGAGGAACTTGAGCAAGACGTTCCATATACTCCCGTGAATGTTTAGTCCACTCGTGATTAATTTCAGGGATGGGTGTGTATTCTGGTAAATCAGAAATTGCTGATTCAATAGCTTTGTATTCTTCTCGGTTTAATTGAGATTTAGGATAAGGGTTAGGCATCCCAAATCTATTAGCGATAAAAATAGCTCTTGGTCGAATTTGTGGGACTCCATAAGCAGCAGATTCTAAAATTGCCACAGAAATATGAGGATAACCAATAGATTCAAAAGCTTCAATAATTGCTGTCTTTACATCCCCTTTTTGTATTGTCAAAATACCTGGTACATTTTCCATCACTACATACCAAGGGCGTATTTCGGAAACAACACGCACGAATTCATAAAATAATCTATTTCGAGGATCTTTTGGATCACGTTTTCCTGCTACTGAAAATCCTTGACATGGTGGACCACCAACAACAATATTAACTTGAGGTGATCCGATTTTTTGCAGCCAATTTTCGGGGGAAAATTGTTCAATATCTCCACAGAAGTTATGACATTGTGGGAAATTTTTTTTGTGCGTAGCAGAAGCGATTGGACTAATTTCTACACTAGCTAATGGTGTAAATCCAGCTTGGAATAATCCTTGTGTGATCCCTCCAGCACCACAAAACAGATCCACAAAAGTATATTGAGATAATGGACTTGCTGGGGAACTAACATCAGTAAATATCTTATATGGATCAGAATTTTCTTGATCTAGTTCGCGCTGAATACGCTCATAGCGCCCTAACTTTGGCTTTTTTTGCTTTTGGCTAGGATTATGCTCATCCTCGTTAGGTAAAAAAGAGATTTGTGTTCCTTGCATTCGATAATTGATATGAACGTTTGCTTTGCTGTGACATATAGTCTACAATACATCAAGCATAGCAAAATTGGCAACATAATTCTAAAAACGAGAAACGAGAAAATTTATCTCGTTATCTGACACAATCTATTACTCAAAAATTAACACTGGAGTAATGAACAGGCATCAGATAACTAAAAAATGCTAAAATATATAACATTCATGAATATCATTTACATTTCTCTGGAGGAAATATTATGTTATCAACAGAACTTCAACAAGAATCAATGAAAACAAGAATTGAGAAAATTGTGGCTATTTTAATGGAAGAACGTCCTTTATTTAAGGAAGAACTAAATGCAGAGGAAATGATTCAGCATTTATGTAACATATTTCAGAAAAATTTATCTGTTGAGGAGTTTAATCTTATGGAAGATCAAGACTTAAAAAAACGTTGTAGCGGTATTTTATCTGTAGAAATACTGGCAGGATTGTTAGATGATTTAACTCCTGAACAAATAGCTATTTTTGACGAAGCAGTTAAAAGGAAATAAAAAATGACTTATTTATTAGATACCAACATTGTTTCTTTTGCTATCAAAAACAATCTCGTAATTAAGGAAAGATTAGAAGAATTACGTTCACAATAAGAATTAATATCCCTTAGTTGTATTACTTATTTTGAGGTTAAAAGAGGTTTATTTGCAGTCAACGCAATTAAACAATTAGAAAGATTTGATAATTTCTGTAAGGATTTTCAAATCATTTTTCTAGATGATTTAGCAATTGTGGAAAAAGCCGCAGAAATTCATGCAAATCTCAGATTAAGAGGATTACCAATCCAAACAGAAGATATTTTAATTGCTGCAACTGCTATCGTTAAAGGGTTTATTCTAGTTTCTCATGATAGTGATTTATTGAGAGTTGAGGAATTAACTTTAGAGAATTGGTTAGAAGAATAGGTTTTATGTACATTTTATTATGAGAAATAGAAATAGATCCCCGATTTCTCTAGAAAGTCGGGGACATGGGTATTCAGTATTTTAAATTAATCAACTTAACTCACAGTTTCTAACTGTAAACTTATTGCTTTTTTATCCTCTTCATGCTGCTGAAATTCTGCTAATTCTGATTCTATTTCAGCTTTGACCTCATGACGGAACTTAAAAAAATGTTCACCCACACCTAAAGCAATTAAATAATCATATAATAGATGAGGTTTACGGCGTATCATTGTAATTAATTGCTGCCAAAAAACAAAACGAGTAGAACGTAATACACCTTGTCGCCAACAAATAGATATTAAAAATTTTAACTCTGATTTAGTTAAAATTCGTTGATATTTAGCCCGCCAACCTTCTATCATCATAAAATGTTTAAAAGTCCGTTTCAGGTATGGCATAGGTTCATATAAATTCCAAAAAGTATCAATAAATTCCTGAGCAATTTCCGACATTGGCCGAGTCGGAACAAAATTCATTAAAGCTTTTTGAGAACCAACAAATTCACCCAAACCATCTCTTAATCTTCCCTCTGTTTGCAAGCGATTCCACATAGCTGTATTGGGTAAAGCTTGCAGCAAATTTAAATGCGCTTGGGGAATACAAGTTTCTTCTACAAATTCTTGAATCCGTTTACCTGCACCTGGTTTTTCATGATCAAATCCTAAGATAAAACCAGACATAATTTGTAATCCCGCTTTAGTAATTTTATGGCAGGATTCCACTAGAGAACTGCGAGTATTTTGTGGTTTATTAATTCCTACCAGACTGTCTATATCAGGGGTTTCAATGCCCATAAAAACTTGCACAAAACCAGCCTTTACCATTAATTCTAGTAATTCATCATCCTCTGCTAAATTTAAAGAAGCTTCCGTCAATAAAGCAAAAGGATAATTGCGTTTTTCCATCCAAGGAATTAACTCTTTTAAAAAGACCTTAGCATTACGTTTATTGCCAATAAAATTATCATCAACTATAAACACATAACGCCACCAACCCATATTATATAAAACATCCAATTCTGCTAGAATTTGTTCAGGTGTTTTGGTGCGGGGTTTACGGCCAAAAAGAGTAATAATATCGCAAAATTCACATTGGAATGGACAACCACGGGAAAATTGCACAGTCATTGCTATATAAGCATTCAAATCTAATAAATCAAATCGAGGTAAAGGAGTTGTAGTGACATCTGGTTTTTCTGTAGCCCGGAAAATTCCTTTTTCTTCTCCCTTTTCTAAAGCTTCTAAAAACATGGGAATAGTGATTTCTCCTTCATCTAAGATTAAATAATCTGCCCCCGCTTCTAAAGCAAATTCTGGAACAGATGTGGCAAATGGTCCGCCGACTGCCACTTTTTTACCTAATCTTTTACCTTTTTTAATTAATTCACTAAAATCCTGTTTTTGAATAATCATGGCCGAGATAATGACAAGATCACACCATTGCCAATCTACATCATTTTCTAGACGAACATTGCGATCGCTCAATCGCAATTCCCAATCACTTGGTAACATTGCCGCTACCGTAATTAAACCCAATGGGGGATTAGTAGCCCGCAGATTTGCTAAATCAAGAGTTTCCTGATAAGACCAAAAAGAATTAGGCATTATCGGCCAGATTAATAACGCTTTCATCAAGCATATCCCCCTGATTTATTTTCCTATTCAAGCCCATTTAGTCTGAACTATAAAAGCTGGGTTACTTACTTTTTATCTCTCTGGAGGTACAGATTTTTTATTTTTATATCTAGAAAATAATTCCATAAGATAATGATGTTAGAAAAATTTTTCCCTCAGCAGACTGGGAAATTTTGCCAAACACCAATAACTAATCCCCAATGACGGCTAAAATGAGTCTTGTAACCGCCCCATTGACAAAGCGGGGAAGAGGAGATAAATAACGGATAATTATGGGTAAGCAGCGCGTTCTGTCGGGAGTTCAACCAACTGGTAATTTACACTTAGGTAACTATTTAGGTGCGATTCGTAACTGGGTAGAAATTCAAGACCAGTATGAAAATTTCTTTTGTGTGGTAGATTTACACGCCATCACTGTACCACATAATCCCGCCACTTTAGCGGCTGATACCTACACCATTGCGGCTTTATATCTAGCCTGTGGTATTGATTTACAATATTCTCATATCTTTGTTCAGTCCCACGTTTCCGCACACAGTGAACTTTGTTGGTTACTCAACTGCATTACTCCCTTAAATTGGCTACAGGACATGATTCAATTTAAGGAAAAGGCACTTAAACAAGGTGAAAATGTCAGTGCTGGTTTATTGACATATCCAGTATTAATGGCTGCGGATATTTTGCTTTATCAAGCGGATAAAGTTCCTGTCGGTGAAGATCAAAAGCAACATTTAGAACTAGCGCGGGATATTGTTAACAGGTTTAATCATCAATTTGCTAAAAATAAACCTGTATTCAAGTTACCAGATCCTTTGATTAGAAAGGAAGGTGCAAGGGTAATGAGTTTGACAGATGGAACACGGAAAATGTCAAAATCAGATCCCTCGGAATTAAGCCGGATTAATGTTTTAGATTCACCTGAGCAAATTGTCAATAAAATTAAACGCTGTAAAACCGATCCAGTTCGCGGTTTAACCTTTGATGATGTAGAACGTCCCGAATGTCATAATTTATTAACCCTGTATACCCTATTAGCGGGAAAAACGAAGGAAACCGTAGCGGCCGAATGTGCAGATATGGGTTGGGGACAATTCAAACCTTTGTTAACAGAAACAGCGATTAATGCTTTAAAACCAATTCAGGATAAATATAAGGAGGTAATGGCAGATAAAGGCTATTTAGAGTCAGTTTTAAAAGATGGTAAAGAAAAAGCCGAGGCTATAGCTAATCAAACCTTAGCAGATGTAAAAGCAGCACTAGGTTATACAGTGCCATTATAAGTAGAATTGTATAGATGTTAGATTCCCTACCTCTTTGACCAGTCAGGGATCTGACTCATACTAAGGTTTAAACTAGAAAGTGTAATTCAGTTTACCTTTAAGAAAACCTTAAAATTAAATTTGCATCATGCAGAATAGCTATAGCACCAGTACATTAAACAACTTCCGCACCGCCGTAGCAGCAGGAGATTTTCTCATTACCGCTGAAGTTGCACCTCCGAAAGGGGGAGATATCACCCATACCATAGAAATGGCGGCGACTCTTAAGGGGAGAGTTCATGCTGTCAATATTACTGACGGTAGCCGCGCTGTGATGCGGATGTCTTCCTTGGTAGCTTCGGCAATTTTACTGCAAAATGGGATTGAGCCGATTTGTCAATTTGCTTGCCGCGATCGCAATAGAATTGGATTACAAGCTGATTTAATGGGCGCTCATGCTTTGGGTATCCACAACATTTTAGCTTTAACTGGCGACCCGGTAAAAGCAGGTGATCATCCTCAAGCCAAAGCTGTTTTTGATTTAGAAGCTGTGCGATTATTGCAGTTAATTAAAAACATGAATCAAGGAGTTGATTTTAATGAAAAACCTTTAACTGATGGTAAATTAGACTTATTTGCAGGGGCGGCGGTAGATCCTCAATCTCCCAGTTGGTCTGGTTTACAAAGTCGGTTTGAAAAGAAAATAGCAGCCGGAGCGCAATTTTTTCAAAGTCAATTAATTACTGATTTTGAAATATTAGAGAAGTTCATGGATAAAATTGCCTGTGGTTATAATAAACCAATTTTAGCAGGAATTTTTCTCTTGAAATCGGCCAAAAATGCCCAATTTATTAACAAATCTGTTCCCGGTGTGAATATTCCTGAACACATTATTGAGAGATTAGCTAAAGCAAAACATCCCCTGGAAGCAGGAATGAAAATTGCCGCAGAACAGGTACAAATTGCTAGAGAATTGTGTCAAGGAGTGCATATTATGGCGGTCAAGCGGGAAGATTTGATCGCGCCAATTTTGGATTTAGCGGGGGTAGAGAAGGTTAGTTAGGAGGAAAAAGCGATCGTATTTAGTTAGGTGCGATCGCTTTCCCCCCCAATTTTGCTAAACTAGAATAAACCTCACACTATTAGGAGGATATATGACTTTTACAACTGATGTTCAGGAAGATCCAGACTTACGCCCTTATCCAGAAACCTCGCTTCCAGATCATACCCAATTACCAGACTCTAACGGTACATTCGTGAAAAATTGGCAAGAACATCCCCAAAGTATTCTACTAACTGATTCTATCAAACCAGTATTACAAAAACTTTATTCTGATGGTCAATATTTTATTGGTCAGGATTTAGGTATTTATTGGCGTATTACTGAACCACCAGAAATTGGTGCAGCAGCGCCAGACTGGTTTTATGTTCCCAATGTCCCACCTTCTTTAGATGGTAAAAGCCGACGTTCCTATGTTCTTTGGCAAGAATATATTTCACCATTAATTGTGTTAGAATTTGTTTCTGGGAATGGTGCAGAAGAGCGAGATAAAACGCCTTGGAAAGGTAAATTCTGGATTTATGAACAGGTGATTAAACCCGCCTTTTATGGCATTTATGAAGTGAATAAAGCCAGTATAGAAGTTTATGAATTAATTGGTGGACAATATCAGTTATTACCAGCAAATGAACGAGGACATTATCCAATTACACATACAGGTGTGGAGTTAGGTTTATGGACGGGTGAATATCAAAATATGGAGTTACCCTGGTTGCGGTGGTGGGATTTGCAAGGTAATTTATTATTAACTGGTGAAGAAAGAGCCGAACAGGAAACACAAAGAGCAAATCGCTTGGCTGCACAATTACGGGCTTTGGGAATTGAACCGGAAGCGTAATATTAAATTACAGCAAATTGTCATCAAACCCGGAACAAGAACCCCACCCCCAAACCCCTCCCCGCAAGGGATCAGAAGGCTAAGATGTACTTTATATGATTGGAAATCGCTGTAAATGTAATGGTGACGATTTTGGATTTAACGGGAGTAGAGACAGATGATCAATAACCTTTTCACCACCAAACAAACTATCAGACTAATAAACTTCATCATGATTACCAATATCAAGTAAAAGAATCACTTCTTCTGTATTATTTTCATCAATTTCTAAAGTAAACAAAATTCGACAGTCGTAACCACAAGAACAAGCTTTTAATCCTCATAATTTTCCCTGTAATGAATGAGTGCTTAATTGACTTGACCAACAACCTCCTAGCCTAAAATAGACATTTCCTGCTAAACTAAAAAACAAATCCATAAATTTCTTCATAGAAAAATGTCTCAACAACAAACAATTAACCCCTGGAAATATAAACCTTGGTGGTGTCAACCTTGGTCAATTGTCCTGACTGCTATCACATTAATTAGTGGTAGTTGGTTAGTATTTAAAATTATGTGGTTAACAATTTTAGTGGCTATTCCACTATTAATTTGGATGGGATTTTTTCTATTAATTTGGCCGCAGATGATGGTTGAAAGTGGGCTTTTGAATAATATAGATAACAATGATCATCATGAAAGAAATGATTAGTCAAAATACTCACCAAAAGCAAATTTCTATTATTATTCCCACTCTCAATGAAGCGGATAATATTCAATCTGCAATTAATAGCACAAAATCCAGCACAAATATAGAAATAATAGTTGTTGACGGTGGTTCAAAAGATGAAACATTATTGATAGCTAAATCCTTGGGTGCTAAGATAATTGTCTCTCCCCCCGGACGCGCTAATCAAATGAATGTGGGTGCTATGGCTGCTAGTGGGGAAATTCTCCTGTTTCTCCATGCTGATACCCGTTTACCAACTAATTTTGAGCAAATGATTCGGAAAACATTAGCAAAACCAGGAATTGTGGCTGGTGCATTTGCTTTACAAATAAATTCACCTCATTGGGGGTTGCGTTTTGTCGAATTTGGGGTAAAATGGAGATGCAATCTTTTACAAATGCCCTATGGTGATCAGGCTATTTTTTTGACTAAGGATGTATTTCAAAAAGTTGGTAATTTCCCCCAAATACCGATTATGGAAGATTTTGAAATGGTCAGGAAATTAAAACATATCGGCAAAATTTATCTATTATCCACACCTGTAATTACTTCACCGCGTCGGTGGTTAAAAAAAGGAATTTTGCCAACTACTCTTCTGAATCAAATTATTATCATTGCTTATTTATTGGGTATTTCCCCCAATCAAATTCGTAATTGGTACTCTTCTTCAAAATTGTAAGAATTGTAAAAATTGTAAAAAATTTTCATGGTTATGACATTTTTATCAGAAATAGATTTGGCTTTAGCACAGGAATCTATTAAAGCATCTTCTCCCAGTTTTCTCTCATTTTTACAAAATACTTTACAATGGATTAATGGCCTTGGTGCTTTGGGAGGAATAGTATTTATTGCTATCTACATTCTTGCTACTTTGGCTTTTTTACCAGCCGCAATTCTCACTTTAGGTGCTGGAGTAATTTTTGGTGTAATTTGGGGTTCTTTATATGTGTTTATCGGTGCTACCTTGGGTGCTGTAGCTGCATTTTTGGTAGGACGTTATGTAGCTAGAGGTTGGGTAAAAGAAAAAATCTCTAGTTATAAAAAATTTGCCAATATTGATCAAGCAGTTAGCAAAGAAGGATTAAAAATTGTCTTTTTAATTCGACTCTCTCCTTTATTTCCTTTCAATTTATTAAACTACGCTTTGGGAGTTACTAGTGTTTCTTTAAAAGACTATTTTTTGGCTTCATTCGGGATGATTCCGGGGACAATTATGTATGTTTATCTGGGACATTTAGCAGGAGATTTAGCGTTAATTGGTAATAAGAGCCAACCTGATAATATGATTCTCCATTGGGTAATTCAAATTATTGGTTTAATAGCCACAATTGCGGTTACGGTTTATGTCACTAAGATAGCTAAAAAGGCTTTAAAAGAGGAAATATTAGAATGATTTTCCTAAGCATTTAGTAAACTTAAATATTAGTGTTATTACTAGGAAAGTATGATTATATATCAGTGCTTCACTGCTAATGATTAATCTCCCCAACTCTGAAATATTCTAGATTTGTTAAATATAAAACTGACAAATTTTTGATGATGATCTATTTATTAAATAAAGATTAGATAATCAAAAAATACTTTATCCTTTATCCTTGATAATTTAGAGGTAAAATAAATGTCAATTCCCGAATCTCCAAGAGTAACAATTCGTCCCATGGATGAGTATAATCAAAAACTACTCAAAAATGTTCACCCCGATAATTGGGTTAATCCCCAAGGGGCTGATTTGTATGATTTGGTAGTAATTGGTGGGGGAACTGCGGGTTTAGTTGTGGCTGCGGGTGCTGCGGGTTTAGATATAGGTCTAAAAGTCGCATTAATTGAAAAAAATCTTATGGGAGGAGATTGTTTAAATTTTGGTTGTATACCTTCTAAATGTTTAATTCGTTCTTCCCGTGTAGTTGGAGAAATGCAGAAAGCTAAGGATTTAGGTGTTAATATTTCCCAACAATTTGATATTGATTTTTCCACAGTTATGGAAAGAATGCGACGGATTCGGGCTAGTATTAGTCATCATGATTCCGTGGAAAGATTTAAAGGTTTAGGAATTGATGTTTTTTTAGGTGATGGTAAATTTACAAATAATAATACTATAGAAGTTGCCCAGAAAACATTAAAATTTAAAAAAGCTGTAATTGCTACGGGTGCTAGGGCTATTAAACCGAAAATTCGCGGAATTGAAGCAGCGGGTTATTTAACTAATGAAACTGTTTTTTCTCTAACTCAAAAACCAGAAAAATTAGCAATCATTGGTGGTGGTCCTATTGGTTGTGAATTAGCCCAAACATTTCGCAGGTTGGGTTGTGAGGTAATATTATTTGATCGTGGTTCACAGATTTTAAACAAGGAAGATAGGGAAGCAGCAGAAATTTTACAAAAAGTTTTAATTGATGAAGGTATTCGTTTAGTATTAAATTGTCAATTAGAAGAAGTGGTGACAGTAACCGAGGGAAAACGACTCTATTTTTCTGTGAATAGTGAACGAGACTCGGTGACAGTTGATGAAATATTAGTTGGTGCGGGACGGTGTCCCAATGTAGAGAATTTGAATTTGGCAGCAGTAGGTGTAGAATATGATCAGAATTTGGGTGTCAAAGTGAATGATTATTTGCAAACTACAAATCCCAAAATTTACGCCGCTGGTGATGTCTGCATGAATTGGAAATTTACTCACGCAGCTGATGCGGCGGCGCGAATTGTGATTAAAAATACTCTATTTTCCCCCTTTGGTTGGGGACGATCTAAACTCAGTAGTTTAATCATGCCCTGGGTGACATATACTAGCCCGGAAATTGCTCATGTGGGAATGTATGAAAATGACGCTCAAAAATTGGGGATAGAAATAGAAACTATCAAGATTCCCTTTAGAAGTATAGATCGAGCGATCGCAGATCAGGAAGAATCTGGTTTTTTAAAGATTCATCACCAGAAAGGATCAGATCAAATTCTCGGTGCAACCATTGTTGCTAATCATGCTGGGGAGATGATTTCGGAAATTACCACAGCTATTGTCAATAAAATTGGTTTAAGTAAACTTAGTAGTGTAATTCATCCTTACCCAACCCAAGCAGAAGCAATTAAAAAAGCCGCAGACGCTTATCGTCGCAGCTTACTAACACCAAAAACCAAGCAGTTATTGAGATTCTTAACAAAGTTTTCTTAATTATCAAAAAAATCAGCAATTACAGAAAATCACTGTAAAATTAATTAGCTAAATTGTTCAACTCGGAGTTATTTTTGCTGTGCTGAGTTCACCTTTACCCACTATTAATGCTCTCAAACAACCTACTAATGATGCTTGGGTAGAGCAAGCGATCGCTAATCTTGATATTATTTTATTAGATCACTCCCACTGTGAACGCAAAGCCGCCGGAGTAGCATTAAATATGATGTTTCGTTATCCTTCTCATCATAAAATGGTTAGGGAATTAACAGCGATCGCTTGTGAAGAATTAGAACACTTTGAACTAGTCAACCAATGGCTAGAACGCCGTCAGATCAAACTTACAGCCCTATCCGCACCCCCCTACGGTGCCGGCTTAAAATCCCAAGTTCGCGGCCAAGAACCCCATAGATTTTTAGATTCTTTACTCGTTACCGGTTTAATAGAAGCCCGCAGCCATGAACGTTTAGGACTTCTAGCTGCTAATTGTCCAGAACCCGAATTAGCTCAATTTTACCGCAGTTTAATGGCCTCAGAAGCCCGACATTTTGGCACATATTGGGTTTTAGCGGATACCTATTTTGAGCGAAAAATTGTCATGGACAGATTAGATGAATTAGCAGAGGTGGAAAGTCAATTATTATCAACTTTACACCCAGAACCGAGAATACATAGTTAGTCAATTTTTCCCGGAGTATGTATTAATAACCAAGATTGTAAATCAGCTAAACTATTAAAATCTAAAAGTGCTTCGCTCAATTCTTCCAAAACAGATAATGGTAAACCAGAAATAGATTTTATCTTTCTTTGAGATATTTTACCAAACCGCTTTGTTAATAGTCGAATCACCAAACCAATTGTCGCTTGTTGTATGCCTTGTTCTATTCCTTGTTCCAGACCTTGTTCTAGTCCTTCCTCCAGTCCTTCTTCTCTTCCCTCTTCCCTTCCTTCCTCTTTAATTTCTCGATAAACTCTAGTTTCTTTGAGCGTAATATCTAACATTGCATCTTTGCTCCTTTGTGCCTTGGTGCAAAACATATTTATTGTAAAATAGAGAAAAAGCCCGGAGGTAAAATTACGGTTTACGCACGTCCCTTAGCTCGATTAATTGAACAACTGCAACGGCTACCCGGAGTTGGTCCCAAAAGCGCCCAACGATTAGCCTTGCACATCTTAAAAAGACCAGAAGCAGAAGTAGAAGCTTTAGCTCAAGCACTTATTGACGCAAAAAAACAAGTGGGTTTGTGTCAAGTTTGTTTTCACCTGTCCGCGGACCCAGTATGTGAAATTTGTCGTCATCCTCAGCGAGATAATAGCACTATTTGTGTAGTTGCAGATTCTCGTGATCTGATTGCCTTAGAAAAAACCCGCGAATATAAAGGTAAATATCATGTTTTAGGTGGCGTAATTTCCCCCATGGACGGTATTGGTCCCGAACAGTTAACTATTCAAGCTTTAGTGAGACGGGTAAGCGGACAAAAACCCCAAGAGGTGATTTTAGCCATTAGTCCCAGTATCGAAGGGGAAACGACAACATTATACATAGCTCAACTACTCAAACCCTTTACTAAAGTAACTCGTATTGCCTTTGGTTTACCCGTAGGTGGTGATTTAGAATACGCTGATGAATTAACCCTGGCCAGAGCATTAGAAGGACGGAGAGAGTTAGATTAAAAGCTGCTATATTGCCTTTTTCTCTCTACAATTTAGAGAATGTAGAGACGTTTTCTATAACATCTCTACAAGGTTTGTGCATAAAGTATAGTTAAATTTGGTCGAGGTCTAATCTTTAATTACAGCAGTTCCCGATATTATGAAGTACAGATATTAATAATAAAACTCTTGTGGTGCGGGCATACTATGGCTAACGCCACGCTACGCGAACGACCAATCTCAGTACAAGTCTTGCCTGCACAAAGTGTACCTCACTCAAAGCTACTTGCTGTATGTTTAATGATTAGTAATTCTCCGTTTAATTTCCTCTACCAAATCTGCCAAATTTACTTCTATTTGTTCACCACTTTGTAGATCTTTTAACGACGATTTTTGCGCGGCTGCTTCCTCCCCACCAATAATTACACAAAACCTAATTCCTTGTTTATCTGCGGCTTGAAATTGTTTACCTAAAGGGCGTTTTTCAAAGTTAGTTACAACATTAATCCCCCCTTGACGTAATTGTTGTGATATTTGTAAATACATAGGCATTAAATCCTCTTGCATATTCACTACCACTACCTGAGTTGGTGTCGCAGATAAAGTATTAAGAATACCCGCTTTTAACAAGCGACTAATTAACCGAGTTAAACCGATAGAAATACCCACACCAGGCATTTTTTCACCGATAAAAATTCCTACTAATTCTTCATATCTCCCACCAGAACAAATACTCCCCAAAGCCTCATGGCCTAATAGAGTAGTTTCATAAACCGTGCCAGTATAGTAATTTAAACCACGAGCAATAGATAAATCAATACAAAAACGTTTATCAGCAACTCCTAAATTTCTCACCCCATTAACCACAGTTGCTAATTCCGTTACCCCTAAATTAAATTCTGCTGCTTCGGGAATATTTTCGGCTAAATGTTTGAGTTTATCTAAAATATCATCAACACTACCATCAATTTTAATAAACTCAATAATTTTCTCCGTTTGTTCGCAAGAAATACCTTCTTTTTCTAACTCTTGTTTAACCTTAACCTCGCCAATTTTTTCCAAATTATCAATAATACTAATACAGGTTTTAATTTGCTGTTCTGCAATTCCTACAGACTGAAAAAAACCTGTGAGGATTTTGCGGTTATTCATGCGAATAACAAAATCACCAATATTAATTTTTTCAAAGATTTCCGTAATAATTGCCGGCATTTGGGCATCATAAAGTAAACTGAGTTGACCACGAGCAACCACATCAATATCACATTGTCGAAACTGCCGAAAACGTCCATCTTTTGCCCGTTCTCCCCGGAATACCATATCCATTTGATAACGAGCAAAGGGAAAAGTCAATTCATTCAAATGACGTGCAATATAAGCAGCAAAAGGAACAGTTTGATCAAATTTTAAAGCTCTAGCTTCTGAACCAGTTTCTCCCGATTTATCCTTTTCTGCTTGACGATTTGGTGGTAAAATTGGTTCGATACCATAAATAATATTATCACCTTGATTACCTTTAGCTTGCAACACTTCTAACCGTTCCACTGCTGGGGTTTCAATGGGTGTAAAACCATAACTTTCAAAAACCTTGCGAATAATATCTAGTAAATGTACTTCTAGTCGCTTTTCGCTGGGTAGAAATTCAGGAAAACCACTGGGAGTAGAAAAGTTGATTTTGTCATTTTTAGTCATGTTCTTACCTTACTAAATGGGAAATTAACTAGAGTATTAGTAAATATTAAGTAGTAAATATTAAGTAGGGTGTGTTACGGCTTGAGAATATTTGTTACCTTTAAAGATTAATGATTAGCCGTAACGCACCTTATATGTCCGTGGGTTATGCTGACGCTAACAAACCCTACTACTTACTACTATTTAAGTTTACTTTATCTTTGTTTTACTACATTTTTGCTAAACAGGCTCATATCCTATATGGTTAATTTCCATCATTAAACCACCAAGGATCTTTACTAGAGTTAGTTTTCATCAAAAATGCTTTTTTTCGTAAGAAGCGATTTAAACCCATTGTACCAATCCGTGAACCTCCCAAACCAGAAAATTTAAAAGCATTTCTGTCTCCTTCATTAATTAATGAACTTAAACCAGCATCATTAATACTAATAGTACCAGCTTCTATTTGATTGGCAACTTCTATTGCTAATTCGTCTGATTCTGCAAATACAGCAGCACTAAGTCCATAAATAGAATCATTGGCTAAATTTATCGCTTCTTCAAGATTAGCAAAAGACATCACAGGCATAATCGGTCCAAATGTTTCTTCAGTCATTATCTGCATGGAATGGTTAACTTGAGTGATAACTGTGGGACGACACCACCAACCTCCACCTAATTCTTCTACTTTACCACCACAGTGAATTACAGCCCCTTTTAACATAGCATCTTGTAAATGATCATTAATAATAGCTGCTTGTTTTTCAGAAATAATTGGACCAATTTCACCACTGTCAATAGTTGGGTAGGCTAGTTTTAATTGATGGGCTTTAGTCACTAATTGATGATAAAATTCTTCAAATATAGATTCAGCAACATAAATTCTTTCAATGGCTGAACATGACTGTCCTGTATTAGTTACAGAAGCCCATAAAATTGCTGAAGTTGCTAAATCTAAATCCGCTGATTTTAAAACAATAGCCGGGTCTTTTCCTCCCAATTCTAAAAAAGCTGGAATAAAATTAATTGCCGCATTTTCAGCGACTAAACGCCCAGTTTCCACACTCCCTGTAAAACAAATTAAATCTACATCTTCAATTAAAGCTGCTCCTGTTTGTGCTCCTCCTTCCACAAAATTTAAAACCTCTCTTAATTGGGGTATATTGTTTACGGAAGTCATTAAAGGAGCGACAAAACGAGGAGTTATTTCACTGGGTTTAACTATCACAGCACAACCAGCTAATAAGGCAGGAATTGTATCAATGGTAGACAAAGATAGGGGAAAGTTCCAAGGACTAATTACGCCAACAAGAGGATAAGGAACAGCAGTTTGTTGTAAGGAAATAAAAGGAATAGATGTATTTTTTGCCGTGCTTTGTAGTAATTGCGGAGCTAAGTTACACCATTTATCAATATTAGCAAGAAATGAATCTATTTCCATGATTGATGTTGATAATCTACCCGTATCACTAACTAAAGCTTCTGTTAATTGAGTCCGTTCTGATAATATAGCTTGTTTCCATTTTTTTAAGGCCGCAATTCTTTCCTCAACTGCTAATTTTTGCCAGATAATTTGTCCTCTCCGCAGCCTGTGACATTGCTGGGAAAGTAATTTTGGTGGTGGAGGAACAATGACATAATCAAATTTACCTGTGCGGGGGTTGCGAACTTCTATGGGTTTACTCATTTGTGATTAATTTAAATGTGAATTTAAAAATATTTAATTTGATTTCGCGTCAAGGAGCAAAGGAGCAAAGACGCAAAGGAAGAATTACAATCAATATTGTAGGTTTCTTAAAACGTTTTTACAGTATTTATTGTATTCTGAAAATAGTCCATTTATGGTTACTGGTATGTTGGCTGCTCAAAAACTGCGGGAATTACTCGCACTTCCTGAAATTATCGTTATTCCCGGTGTTTATGACTGTTTGAGTGCAAAATTGGTAGAAAAAGCGGGTTTTGATGTCGCTGCTACTAGCGGTTTCGGTATTGCTGCTTCTACCTTGGGTTTACCTGACTATGGTTTTCTCACGGCTACGGAAAATTTTTACAGTATCGGCCGGATAGCTAAGTCAATTAATATACCTTTAATCGCCGATTGTGATACGGGTTATGGTAACGCTTTAAATGTCATGCGAACCGTCCAAGATGCGGTTCAATTGGGTTTAGCAGGAATAATTTTAGAAGACCAAGAATGGCCGAAGAAATGCGGTCATTTTGCAGGTAAACGAGTGATTTCTATGACTGAACACGCGGGAAAAATCCGGGCTGCGGTAGAAGCGCGAGGTGATAGTAGTTTGGTGATTATAGCCCGAACTGATGCCCGCGGTCCTTTGGGTTTAGCAGAAGCTATTGACCGTGGTCAATTATATATTAATGCTGGTGCAGATGTGTTGTTTGTGGAAGCTCCCCAATCTGTGCTAGAGTTGCAAACTATAGCCGCTGCTTTTCCTCATGTACCATTAGTTGCAAATATTGTTGAAGGTGGTAAAACTCCGCCAATTTCTCCTCAAGAATTGCAAAATTTGGGGTTTAAAATTGTCTTTTTTCCTCTCACTGCACTCATGGCTGTCACTGAAGTCATGAATGTGTGTTTCCGTCATTTGAAGGCACAGGGAACTACTGATAATTTACCGGGTTTGATGAATTTCCAAGATTTTCAAGAACTCATGAATGTTCCTGAATATTTAGCTATAGAACAGTCATATCAACCATGATTTAATATTAGTAACCTTGACTACTTTTAGTATTTTTTTTAGTGTTCTCAATAAACGGCAAAACATATTATAATATTGTTACATATTTGTTAAGAAAGGTTACACGACTCTTAACAAAAGGAAATATTGTTTATGGTTGTTCCACGCGAGAATAATGCACCACATCAGGTTGTTATCATTGGTGGTGGGTTTGGTGGATTGTATGCGGCAAAGGCTTTGGCTAATACCAATGTAAATGTGACTCTGATTGATAAACGCAATTTTCACTTATTTCAGCCGCTTTTATATCAAGTTGCCACAGGTACATTATCACCTGCTGATATTTCAGCACCATTACGATCTGTATTCAGCAAAAGCAAGAATACAAAAGTGTTTTTGGGAGAAGTAACTGATATTGACCCCAAAAAACAACAAGTTATTTTAGGCGATGAAACCATACCTTATGATACATTAATTGTAGCCACAGGTGCTAACCATTCTTATTTTGGTAAAGATCACTGGAAAGAATTTGCTCCTGGTTTGAAAACTGTGGAAGATGCAATAGAAATGCGGCGGCGGATATTTTCAGCATTTGAAGCAGCAGAAAAAGAAACTGATGCCAAACAACGCCAGGCTTTCTTGACTTTTGTGATTGTAGGCGGAGGTCCAACCGGTGTAGAATTAGCCGGTGCGATCGCCGAATTGGCATACAAAACTCTTAAAGAAGATTTCCGCAACATTGACACATCAGAAACGAAAATTTTACTATTACAAGGGGGCGATCGCATTCTCCCACATATTGCCCCAGTATTATCCAAAGTAGCAGTAGAATCTTTGCAAAAGTTGGGTGTGGTTATTCATACCCAAACCAGAGTTACGAATATTGAAAATGACATTGTTACCTTCAAGCAAAACGGTGAATTGACAGAAATTCCCTCAAAAACTATATTATGGGCAGCTGGTGTTCAAGGTTCGGCTCTGGGGAAAATCCTCGCAGAACGTACAGATGTAGAGTGCGATTTCTCTGCAAGAGTCATTGTAGAACCTGACTTAACCATCAAGGATCATAAGAATATCTTCGTCATTGGAGACTTAGCCAACTTCTCCCATCAAAATGGTAAACCCTTACCCGGTGTTGCACCCGTAGCCAAACAAGAAGGAGAGTATGTAGGTAAACTCATTCAACTCCGACTTCAAGGTCACACTTTACCACAATTTAATTACAACGACGTGGGTAGTTTGGCGATGATTGGGCAAAATTTAGCTGTTGTAGATTTAGGCTTCATTAAACTCACAGGTTTTATTGCTTGGGTATTTTGGTTAATAATTCACATCTACTTCTTAATCGAGTTTGACACTAAAATAGTAGTCATAATTCAATGGGCCTGGAATTATATTACTCGTAATCGTCGCTCTCGATTGATTACAGGGAAAGAAGCTTTTTTAACACCGCAAACTGTTAACAATAGTAGTCATTCTCCGACTACAGGAAAAAAGCAACCAGTCAATCTCTAAGATTTGTGGTTTTTAGTACCACCGCATTAACCTGGATTAAAAAACCCGCCATTCCTCTCAACACTGAATCCAATTAGGTGAGGTGGATGTTGGGTTTCCTTGCGTCAACCCAACCTACAGGGTAAAATCAAGATTATTATGATACTTTCATCAGATGAATCAACCAATTTTTCACATACAGCAGTTCCCAGTATTATCAAGTACAGATATTAATAATAAAACTCTTGTGGTGCGGGCATACTATGGCTAACGCCACGCTACGCGAACGACCAATCTCAGTACAAGTCTTGCCCGCACAAGGTGTACCTCACTCAAAGCTACTTGCTGTAAATTATCAAAATCAAGTTGAAAATCAAGTTGAAAATCAAGTTGCATGAGTTCAAAAGCCTCAGACAATTTTCCTTCTTCTATATAAAAAACTTCCCTATCAAATGACATATCTAAATTCCAGTAATAATACTTTTATACATAATTTCAACTCTCTCAAATATCCCTCTGTCACCAGTTTCTGGATTATCAGGATGATATATTTTAGAAAGTCTATAATAAGCAGATTTTATTTCTTCTTTTGTAGCTGTCTTTGGATCTAGTCCAAAAACCTGCCAAGGTTTGAAGTAGTTAAATATACAGCGTTTTCCGCTCTGATGAAGTACAAAGTTGAATCATGAAACTCTTGTGGTGCGGGCATCTTGCCCGCTAGATATGTACCTCATAACACCGGGAAGTGCTGTATTAATCCCATTAATACAGCCATATCCTTGTTGATTTTCTTCTCCTGATAAAATACCAACAAATTTACGATATAGCATTTCTCATGTTAATTTTAAAGCGAAAGTCAATCTTTTCCATCCCATCTGTTGCCATTATAAAAGCACCACAATTCTTTAATTCCTGCGTATTTTTCACATTAAATCTATAATATACAGCTTGCTTTAATTCCTCTATTTTAAGTGATACAACAGTTATTTTTGATTTTGGTTGAGAACTTTGGATAATAAAACAAGCAAATTGCTCCAAGATTTTAGTATCAACCCGACTCACCTTGGAAAGACGAATAATTTCATCATGTACTTGTTGGTTTAGAAGTAGTGGAGTCATTTCTTTTCGGCTACATCTTTTAACTCCGGGTTTCCATTCAATCAATGTCCCCAGTAGGGGCGAACGGCAGTTCGCCCGTACAAACACATCGTTTCCATTCAATTAATGTCCCCAGCGAGTGGCGACAAGCCCTGTAGGGGCTTTCCTGCCGTTCGCCCTACCCCTATGCTATTACTATGAAGTCTGCCGCCGTTAAAGTTGTCGGTATATTCAACAAATCCGCAAAAGTCCCACCAGTTCCTAAACCCGCTGCAATCCCATTTTGATTGTAGAATAAGTAACCAGTCTCACTACTATAAACAATAAACGCAGCTTGAGTATCAACTAAAGCATCATCAATAACCACCGCCAAATCACTAATTTGACTCAAACCAGTATTTGGATTTACAACACTTTGAAGAGCATTAAAAGTGGTTTTACTCAAGACAAACTTATCTCCCGTAGTAAAATCAGAAATCAGGTCTAAGCCAATATCACTAGCATCATAGGCTCTACCACTACTATAAATAAATCGGTCAGTCCCCGCATCACCAGTGAGAATATCATCACCCACACCTCCCGTTAAACTATCATTACCGCCATTACCTCGCAGATTATCATTCCCTAATCCTCCCACTAAGCTATTATCAAGGGGATTACCCGTTAACCTATCAGCACCATTACCACCAATAATATCTTCTATAACATTATTAGCAGCAAGAGTTAAACGAAGATTATTAGTAACAACCGTTTGAGTTGTTGTTACTCCTAAATTCAGAGTAGCAGCCCCAGTTGTACCAGTTAAGTCAATAACATCAACTCCACCCGTTGGAGTTTCCTGAATAGTATCACTACCCAAGGGTGTGGTGGCATCAAAACGATAGGTATCATTCCCATCACGACCTTCTAAAGTGTTGTTATTACTGTTTCCTGTGAGGATATTGTTACCTATATTCCCAGTGCCATTAATAGCATTAGCACCAGTAAGTTGCAGATTTTCTACATCAGCAGGTAATGCGAAAGATCTACTGTCTTCCATGGTATCCGTAATAGTGATCACAGTATTAGCATTAACAACCACAGCCCCAACAGGATCAGACAATACTAAATTAAATGTTTCATTGGGTTCGTTGAAGCTGTTATTAACAATGGTAATATCACGAGGTTCCGTAGTTGCACCCGCAGGAATAGTTAAAGTCCCACTCACAGGAATATAATCACTATTGGCTGTGGCTGTACCCGCAGTGATACTGTATTTAACGCTAACATCTTTATTTGAAGGGGTGCTAAGGGTGAAAGTCATAGTTGCTTTACTATCACGTCCTTCCACAACAGTGAGATTATTCACAGTTAAAGTTGGAACATCATCATTCGTAATCGTACCGGTACCTACTCCAACTCCTATGGTGGCATTAACAGGGTTTGAAAGATTGACTTTAAAAGTTTCGTTGTCTTCTACCAACGTATCCCCATTAACAATAACAATCAGAGGTTTAATGGTTTCACCGGGGTTAAATGTAATTGGTCCCGTTTGGGTAATATAATCAGTACCAGCAACAGTATCAACGTCACTCGTTTGATAATCAACGGTAATGGTTTGACTACTGGGGTTAGAAAGAGTCACCGCAAAGTTAAAGGTTGTTGTCCCACTATCACCTTCCATTAAAGTCACATCACTAATACTGATTTGCGGTTGGGGGTCATCATCAGTAATGGTAACTGTAGCAGATTGATCCGTGCCTAGACTATAACCTGTACCGGGGTTGAGGGTGAGAATAACATCTTCATTACCTTCAAATATGTTATCATCCGTTGGAGTTACATTGACAGTTGTGGTATTGCTATTTACCCCAAAAGTTGCTGTTGCGGGAGAAGTGTAGTCAGTGCCATTAATTCCCGTTCCTGTTAAACTAAAGTAGACGGTGAGGGGAATGTTAGTTACGCCTTGACGAGTTATGGTAAAGACTCCAAGGTCGGGAGTAGTACCAGGTGGGGTTTCTGCCGCGTCCGCATCAGTCGCAATGACGGTTATAGCAGTATCATCATTGTGAATTTTACCGTAACCTTCTCCATCTTTAATCAAAGCCCCAGCAGGATTTAAGAGGTTGACTTTAAAAAGTTCATCGTTTTCTGCTGACGTATCCCCATTGACGGTAATATCCACAGTCTTACGAACTTCACCGGGGTTAAATATAATTTGTCCGTTTTTAATAAGATAGTCAGCATCAGCAACAGTAGCATCAAGGTCACTCGTTTGATAATCAACAGTAATAGTTTGGCTACTGGGGTTGGTAAGTGTCACTTCAAAGGTCAAGGTTGTTGTCCCACTATTACCTTCTGTGACATTCGCATCATTAATACTGATTTCCGGTCGGGGGTCATTATCAACAATGGTAATAGTAGGACTATTACTCGTTCCCACTGTGTAACCAGTACCCGTTAACAGGTTGAAAATTACCGTTTCATTAACTTCAAAAATTCGATCATCAGTAGGATTAACAAAAATAATGGCTGTACTACTCCCAGAGGCAAAGGCAGCAACACCGTTTAATGTACTGTAATCTGTACCATTGGTAGCTGTTCCTGATAAGCTGTAATTAACAGTAAGAGGTCTAGTAGTGCTACCCGTGCGGTTGAGTTGGAAAATACCCGGAGCTCCTGACTCCGTAGCTTGAGTATAGATGGGAGTAACAGTCACACCAGGCGAGTCATCGTTTCTAATTATGCCGATACCTTCATTTTTTCCCAAAGTAGCATTAACAGCATTGGTCAACAGAACAGTAAAGGCTTCGTTAATTTCACCAACTGTATCACCATTAATGGTAATCGGTAGGGTTTTAGTTGTTTGTCCAGGAGTGAAAGTAATAGTTCCGGTTGTGGCTACATAATCATTATTAGCAGTTGTGGCATCATCATCAACGGTTTGGTAATTCACGCTGATAGTTTGACTGCTGGGGTTAGAAAGACTGACAGTAAAAGTAGCATTCCTTGTACCGCTATTGCCTTCAGTGATAGCGACATCATTAATAGAGACTTGGGGAATAGCGTCATTATCAGCTATAGTTACCGTGGCTGTTTGAGGAGTTCCCAGAGTATAACCAGTGCCAGTAGCCAGAGCCAGAGTTACAGTTTCGTTACCTTCAAAGATGAGGTCGTCCGTAGGTGTAACCGTAATGGTTGTAGTCGTACTTCCAGCGGGAAAAGTAGCAGTCCCCGTTAATCTCAGATAGTCTGTACCATTAGTAGCCGTACCGCCAATAGTATAATTAACCGTTAGAGAACCACTAAAATTAGAACGACGCAGAGTAAAACTCCCAGGTGTATTATTTTCGTTGGCGTTAATGGGTGTACTTACCACAGAAATTACGGGCAGATTTTGTTCTATTGCTACTGCTTGTCCAGCTAAAGTAACTACAGCCTGGTCATTCTCAGTTTGCAAACGAGCGATATCCCACGGACTCAAATCTTCTCCCATTACCACCGCAGCAAAATATTCACCTTCATCTCCGGCGGTGTCTTGGTAATTCAGGATACTATCAAGATAATGCCCGTATTCTTCCAGAAATACCGCTGTAATAGCGTTTAAATCAGCGGTTTTGATTAATTCCTCCGATAAATAGAGGGTATTGGTAGCCGCCGCAAAAGCACCTCTAGCGTTGTTTATTTGACTACTAAGGATAATTTCTAAATTGGGTAACGTGCCAAAATTCCCAGTTAACCAAGCCTGTTTTAGTAGTACAGTGTCTTCTCCTGTAACACCAAATATTTTTTGTAATGAAATATCAAAATCAGTACGACCAGCAAACTTACGTAATTTAGTCAGAGCGGTTTTAAGGATAGATTGCCAATTATGATTAGTCATGACAGTATACACCTGATAAGTTGTTAATATTCTAAACTAGTAGTTAGTGATTTTTCCAGAAGCAGATCAATAATTTCCCGTATTAACGATTATCTATAGCTGCTTATTAGCATATACAGTCATAAACAATAGTTGTAGAATGCGTCAGATATCAACAAGGATACCCAAGGAATGGGAGAAGAAGGACTTGTTACCACATATAACTCTGGGTTTCCATTCAATTAATGTCCCCAGCGAGTGGCGACAAGCCCTGTAGGGGCTTTCCTGCCGTTCGCCCCTACCCCTATGCTATTACTATAAAGTCTGCTGTCGTTAAAGTTGTTGGTGGATTAAACAAATTTGCAAAAGCCGCACCAGTTCCTAAACCCGCTGTAATCCCATTTTGATTGTAGAATAAGTTACCACTCCCACTACTATAAACAATAAACGCAGCTTGAGTATCAACTAAATCATCATCATCAACTACCGCCAAATCACTACCTTGACTCAAACCATTACCTAGGATGCTTTGAAGAACATTAAAAGTAGTTTTACTCAAAACAAACTTATCTGTTCCTGTAGTAAAATCTAAAATCAGGTCTAAGCCAATATCACCAGCATCATAGGCTCTACCACTACTATAAATAAATCGGTCAGTCCCCGCATCACCAGTGAGAATATCATTACCCACACCTCCCGTTAAACTATCATCACCGCCATTACCTCGCAAATTATCATCCCCTAATCCTCCCACTAAGCTATTATCAAGGGAATTACCCGTTAACCTATCAGCACCATTACCACCAATAATATTTTCTATAACATTATTAGCAGCAAGAGTTAAACGAAGATTAGTGGTAACAACCGTTTGAGTTGTTGTTACTCCTAAATTCAGAGTAGCAGCCCCAGTTGTACCAGTTAAATCAATAACATCAACTCCACCTGTTAAGGTTTCCTGAATGGTGTCATTACCTAAGACTGTGGTAGCATTAAAACTATAGGTATCATTCCCATCACCACCTGCTAAAATGTTGTTAGCACTGTTTCCTGTGAGGACATTGTTACCTGTATTCCCAGTGCCATTAATAGCAGCAGTACCAGTCAGAGTGAGGTTTTCCACACCAGCAGGTAATGTCAAAGTTGTAATACTTTGGATGGTATCCGTAATAGTAATCACAGGATTGGGATTAACAACCACAGCCCCAACAGGATTAGACAATGCTAAATTAAATGTTTCATTGGGTTCGTTAAAGTTGTCATTAACAATGGGAATAGAAAGAGTTGCCGTAGTTGCCCCCGCAGGAATAGTTAAAGTTCCACTCACAGGAGTATAATCAATATTGGCTGTGGCTGTACCCGCAGTGGTACTGTAATTAACGCTAACCCCTTGGTTTGAAGGGGTGCTAAGGGTGAAAGTCATAATTGCGTTGTTGTCAACCCCTTCCACAACAGTGAGATTATTCACAGTTAAACTCGGAACATCATCATTATTAATCGTAGCAATACCTTCTCCATCTGCTATAGTGGCATTAACAGGGGTTGAAAGATTGACTTTAAAAGTTTCGTTGTTTTCTACCAACGTATCCCCATTGACAATAACACCCACAGTCTTACTGACCTCACCAGGGTTAAATGTAATTGTTCCCGTTTGGGTAATATAATCAGTACCAGCAACAGCAGAAACGTTACCTGTTTGATAAGCGACGGTAATGGTTTGACTACTGGGGTTAGAAAGTGTGACAGCAAAGTTAAAGGTTTTTGTGCCACTATCACCTTCTGTTAAAGTCACATCATTAATACTGATTTGCGGTTGGGATTCATTATCAGTAATGGTAATAGTGCTACTATTACTCGTTCCCACCGTATAACCAGTACCCGTTAACAGGTTGAAAATTGCCGTTTCGTTACCCTCAAATCTCGTGTCTTCAGTAGGATTAACAAAAATAATTGCTGTACTACTCCCAGATGCAAAGGTAGCAACACCGTTTAATGTACTGTAATCCGTACCATTGGTGGCTGTTCCTGATAAGCTGTAATTAACATTGAGAGATTTAGTTATGCTACCCGTGCGGTTGAGTTGGAAAATACCCGGAACTCCTGACTCCGTAGCTTGGGTATAAATAGCAGTAACAGTCACACCAGGCAAGTCATCATTTCTAATTATGCCGATACCTTCATTTTTTAACAAAGTAGCATTAACAGCATTGGTCAACAGAACAGTAAAGGCTTCATTAGCTTCACCAACTGTATCACCATTAATGGTAATCGGTAGGGTTTTAGTTGTTTGTCCAGGAGTGAAAGTAATAGTTCCGGTTGTGGCTACATAATCATTGTTAGCAGTTGTGGCATCATCATCAACGGTTTGGTAGTTCACGCTGATGGTTTGACTATTGGGATTAGAAAGACTAACAATAAAATTAGCACTCCTTGTGCCACTATTGCCTTCAGTGATGGTGACATCATTAATAGAGACTTGGGGAATAGCGTCATTATCGGCTATAGTTACCGTAGCTGTTTGAGCAGTTCCCAGAGTATAACCTGTGCCAGTAGCCAGAGTCAGAGTTACAGTTTCGTTACCTTCAAAAATGAGGTCGTCCGTAGGTGTGACGGTGATAGTCGTGGTGGAACTTCCAGCAGCAAAAGTCGCAGTCCCCGTTAATTGCGAATAGTCTATACCGTTGGTTGCGGTGCCAGTAATAGTATAGTTAACAGTCAAAGAATTGATATTGCTTTCGCTACGAGTCAAGGTAAAAACTCCTGGGTTGGGAGTAGTACCTGATACGGTTTCTCCGGCATTAGCATCTGTAGCAGCAACGGTAATTTGAGGAATAAAATTAGCTTGATATATCTCATAGTCTGTACCATCCAAGCCATACCAAACTATGTTACGTGAAATTTGGGGAACAGAATCTTCATAGCTGTTATTGGTGAGTTGAATGGTACTTGTACCATTGTAAAGGTAAATCTCATAGTCTGTACCATCGTAGCCAGACCAAACTACATTGTTACCTGAGATTGCGGTAGCATAATCATTATAAGGGTTATTGGTGAGTTGAGTGGTACTTGTCCCATTGTAAAAGAAAATCTCATAATCTGTACCATCCCAGCCATACCAAACTACATTGTTACCTGAGATTTGGGGATAATAATCATTAATGCTGTTATTGGTGAGTTGGATGGTACTTGTCCCATTGTAAAAGAAAATCTCATAATCTGTACCATCCCAGCCATACCAAACTACATTGTTACCTGAGATTTGGGGATAATAATCATTAATGCTGTTATTGGTGAGTTGGATGGTACTTGTCCCATTGTAAAAGAAAATCTCATAATCTGTACCATCGTAGCCCCACCAAACTACATTGTTACCTGAGATTGCGGGAGAATCATCATTGTAGTTGTTACTGCTGAGTTGAGTGGTACTTGTCCCATTGTAAAAGAAAATATCACCGCCACCAGACCAAACTACATTGTTACCTGAGATTTGGGGTGCAGAATCATCACGGCTGTTACTGGTAAGTTGATTGGTACTTGTCCCATTGTAAAAGAAAATCTCATTGTCATAGCCATCCGAGCCAGACCAAACTACATTGTTACCGGAGATTTGGGGAGAATCATCATTGTAGTTGTTACTGCTGAGTTGAGTGGTACTTGTCCCATTGTAAAAGAAAATCTCATCGTCATAGCCATCCGAGCCATACCAAACTACATTGTTACCGGAGATTGCAGGACTAAAATCACCACGGTTGTTATTGGTGAGTTGAGTGACTACAATATCGTTATCTGTAATCGTTAGAGTAGCAGTACTATTCGTCCCCAGGGTATAGGTTGTTCCCGTTGCCAAAGTCAGAGTAACGGTTTCGTTCCCCTCATATAAATTATCATTAATAGGGTTAACTGCCACTGTGGCAGTTGCACTTCCCGCAGCAAAAGTCACTGTTCCTGATAAACTACCATAATCTGTACCATTGGTAGCCGTACCGCCAATAGTATAATTAACCGTCAGAGAACTACTAAAATCACCAGTACGGCTGAGAGTAAAAACCCCAGGTGTACTATTTTCAATAGCATTTGTAGGAGTAGTTCCCACAGAAATCACAGGCAGATTTTGTTCTATTGCTACTGCTTGTCCAGCCAAATTAACTACAACTTGATCATTCTCAGTTTGCAAACGAGCAATATCCCACAGACTCAAATCTTCTCCCATTACCACCGCAGCAAAATATTCACCTTCGTCTCCAGCGGTGTCTTGGTAATTCAGGATACTATCAAGATAATGCCCGTATTCTTCCAGAAATACCGCTGTAATAGCGTTTAAATCAGCGGTTTTGATTAATTCCTCTGATAAATAGAGGGTATTGGTAGCCGCAGCAAAAGCACCTCTAGCGTTGTTTATTTGACTACTAGGGATAATTTCTAAATTGGGTAACGTGCCAAAATTCCCAGTTAACCAGGCCTGTTTTAGTGGTACGGTGTCTTCTCCTGTAACACCAAATATTTTTTGTAATGAAATATCAAAATCAGTGCGACCAGCAAACTTACGTAATTTAGCCAGAGCAGTTTTAAGGATAGATTGCCAATTATGATTAGTCATGACACTATACACCTGATAAGTTGTTAATATTCTAAACTAGTAGTTAGTGATTTTTCCAGAAGCAGATCAATAATTTCCCGTATTAACGATTATCTATAGCTGCTTATTAGCATATACAGTCATAAACAATAGTTGTAGAATGCGTCAGATATCAACAAGGATACCCAAGGAATGGGAGAAGAAGGACAAAAATTAGGATTTATTAGCTACAACTTGCTTAATTGTTGCTCTTAAGAGATTGCGCCAATCAGGGATTTGTTTTAATTCAATTAAATCCGACATCTCAATTTTTATTTTTAGGTAGAAACTTTCTAAGAGCTTACTGTTTTTTTTGGTTGGTATAGCAACTATCAAGCTATAGAAGCCTAGAATTTTTTTTCTATTGTTAGAATACAGCAAACAGCATCATATTATGATGATGCTTATTATTATGGTGAATATAATTTTATTTGATATGCCAAAAAAAACCCGCGGGTGCAGCGCGGGAATTAAATTGTTTTTATTGATTAATAATAGTATAGCAAAAGTAGGTAAATTATGCAAGACAATTTCTAATAATTTTTTATTTTCCCATAAATCCATTATACACAATCCCGATAGAAGTTATCAAGATTCCAGACCTCATCTTTGGGCGTTTTGAGGGCGTTTCCATTCAATTAATATCCCCGACTTTGTAGGGGTGAACGGCCGTTCACCCCTACCATTTGCGGTTCCATTCAATTAATATCCCCAGCGAGTGGGGACTTTTGTTGAAACCATAACTAAGGATATAAACCTCTATCGGTTAAGGCTTGGGCGACCCTACCTACACCTAAAGTATAAGCAGCTAACCGCAAATTTACCCCCCTTACCTTTGACTCATGAATCACTTTACGGTAAGCCTGAACCATTAAATGTTCCATTTCTTTGTTAACTCGTTCTTCGTCCCAGAACAGGTAGGAAAGACCTTGTACCCATTCTAAATAACTCACTACCACACCCCCAGCATTGGCTAAAATATCTGGTAAAACGGTAACACCACGGGCTTCTAAAGCTCGGTTAGCTTCTAAAGTTACCGGACCATTAGCAGCTTCCGCGATAAATTGCGCTTTGATTTGATTAACATTCTCTTGAGTAATTTGGTTTTCTAATGCAGCGGGAATTAGTACATCACAGGATAAAGTTAGCAAATCTGCATTACTAATAGGTTTACCTTGGGGAAATCCCACTACACTGCGGCGGTTTTCAGCAGCGTAAGCCTTAACAACGGGAATATCAAGACCAGCTTCAGAAAATATACCTCCAGCACCACTGGAAACAGCGATAATTTTCGCTCCTGCTTTATGTAGCAATTCTGCCGCAGCACCGCCCACATTACCGAAGCCTTGAATCGCTACCCGCGCTCCCGCCAAGGATTTACCATGATCTGCTAGGGATTCACGGATGATAATCATTACACCGCGTCCGGTAGCCATTTCTCGTCCTAATGAACCACCAATAGATAGAGGTTTGCCTGTAACTACTCCTGGAACAGAATGACCCACATTAACAGAGTAAGTATCCATCATCCACGCCATTTCCCGCGCTGATGTTCCCATGTCTGGAGCAGGTATATCTACCGATGGTCCAATGTCTTTAATTAATTCACTAATATAACGGCGGCTAATTCGTTCTAATTCCCCGACAGTGAACTTTTTGGGGTCTATGGGAATTCCCCCTTTCCCACCACCGTAGGGAATACCTAACAATGCACATTTCCAAGTCATGAGCATGGCCAGGGCGGAAACTTCCCGTAATGTCACCGCCTCATGGTAGCGAATACCACCTTTATATGGTCCTAAAATATCCGAATGTTGTACCCGGTGTCCGGTCAAAACCCGCACATCTCCATTATCCATTTTCACAGGTATGGAAACTGTGACAACTTTGCGGGGATAACTAAGTATTTCTACGATACTTGCATCTAATTTCAATTCTTTAGCAGCCCATTGTAAATAGCTACAAGCTTGATCATAGGGGCAAATATGCGCCGGAGAATCACTTTCCATAAGTGGGAGAGAGGTTGTTACCATAATATTTATTCCTGAGTATAGTATCTTGTCAACTGGATTCATAAGGTTAGCTTACCCTGTTTTTTGAGAAATATATAAATTTTGTAGTTTTTGTTACAATTATATTTTTTAATTATATTTTTATTTGTATGATCTTGTTGGGTTTCGTCAACCCAACCTAGGTTAAATGAATACAGCAGTTTCCGATATTATAATGATAAAACTCTTGTGGTGCGGGCATCTTGCCCGCACAAGGTGTACCTCATAAAAATGAAATCTGCTGTATGATCTTGTTGGGTTTCGTCAACCCAACCTAGGTTAAATGAATACAGCAGTTTCCGATATTATAATGATAAAACTCTTGTGGTGCGGGCATCTTGCCCGCACAAGGTGTACCTCATAAAAATGAAATCTGCTGTATGATCTTGTTGGGTTTCGTCAACCCAACCTAGGTTAAATGAATACAGCAGTTTCCGATATTATAATGATAAAACTCTTGTGGTGCGGGCATCTTGCCCGCACAAGGTGTACCTCATAAAAATGAAATCTGCTGTATGATCTTGTTGGGTTTCGTCAACCCAACCTAGGTTAAATGAATACAGCAGTTTTCGATATTATAATGATAAAACTCTTGTGGTGCGGGCATCTTGCCCGCACAAAGTGTACCTCATAAAAATGAAATCTGCTGTATGATGTTGTTGGGTTTCGTCAACCCAACCTACATTAAATGAATATTTCTGGTGTAAAACTCCCATGTAAACCGTAGGGAATATGATGTTTTAGACCTAGTTTTGCAATTCTACCTTTTGCCAAATTCTGAGCATCTAAAATCACTATCTCTGAACGATGATTTTCTGCATTGTAAACTACAACTATAATCCAACCATCATCTTCTTGTTGAGAATGTGCGCGAGGAACAAAAATTGGTTCTCCTACAAATCCTCGCGGTGCTGTACTCCAAAGTTGTTTTGTTCCTGATTCTAAATCTACCTTAAAAATGGCTTGTAATGGTGCATTCAATGTTGATTGATGAGCCGCAGCACTGTATAAATAACGGTATGGTTTACCTACGTGACGCGGGTGTATGGTGGGAAATTCAGTGGTACGAGTATCTATTAACTGATTTTGGACTTGATTCTCTAATAAATTGAGATGAAATCTCCATATTTGCGGAGGTGAATTTTTATCAAAATCAGTTTTTCGATAATCGCTATTGGGTTCAACTTCCATTAATGATTCATAACAAATAGAATCAACGATAATTTCATTTTCTAGTTCAAAAGCATTAACATGATGGAAAATGAAACCTGCTTTGGTCTCTAAAATTTTGACTTTTTCCATGGGTGTATTTGTGGTGCGAGGAATAATGATGATTTTTGTGGGTTGATTTTTTTCAACTTTAATACATTCCGCTGCACCACATATTCCTAAAGCAAAAGGTATGGGGTTAAATTTAACGGGATTTTGGAAAAAGATACAGTAATTTTCTGTAATTACAAAATCATGAATAAAACAAAAACCAGGAACTTGATGATTTTTTTTGCTGGTAACTTCTCCCTGGGTATTCAATTCAAAGATGGTAATTGTGGTTGATAATCCCGGTTTTATGGCAAAGTTAACTAATATCCCACGGGGATCAATTCGTGGGTGGGCGCTAAAGGCTTCTCCCTGGGACAAGACACCGTTAAAATATTCATTTCCTAAGGTTTCTAAGGTGTGAGGATTGAGTAAATAGGGTTCAGCTGCTTCCCATAATGCTAGGAGTTTTTTACCCCAATAAATAACGTTGGTATTGGCAATATTTTTGAGTTTAAAATCGAAAATATTAGCTAACCAACCACCGGGTTTTTGTGTGCCGAAAACCCCCCGATAAAGAATTTTTTTTGCTTTTTGTTCTGCTAAATAACCTGCTGTTTGTACAAATCGGTTACGAAAATGAGCGCGGCCATTGATAAATGTAATGCGGCTGATCATACCGTCACCATCAAAAGGATGGTGTAATCTTTCTCCATTTATATCTAATAAACCTGATCCATTTCTAAATAATGTTCCCGCTAATTCTGGGGGTATTTCTCCTTCGATATCATCAATCCAATAGTCATATTCTTCGGGAAGGGATTCATATCCACCTTGCCAATCTTTGATGGTATAGGATTTTTCTACAACTTGGTGATCTTGTTGGTGATCTTGGGTTTCTAATGTTTGCATTTTTTTGGTTGACTGTCCTGAAAGACTATATTGATGAACTATCATCAATTTCTATTGTACCATCTGGTAGCCAATTAATGAAAAATATGGGAATTAAAGAACTCAAGTTAGTAATGATGATTAGTAACCATAATAAATCAAATTGATTTTCTGTGATTCCTAACCATTTCATCATCATAGACCCTAACCAATAGGAAACTGTTCCTCCTAAATTAAATATAGACATTATTAAGGCAAAAAATGTGGCTTCTATGCCGGGAGGACAAAGCTTTGTTGCCAAGACTAGGACGGGCATAAATACAATTTGTCCAATCACTGTAATAACTAAATTATCACCTAAACTAAACCAATGATCATTTATTCCTAAAAGTCTATTGGTATGAGTTACTAATAATAAGGTTGTCATTCCTAAAGCGGTGGATATAAGAATACCCCAAGTAAAGATAATTTTAAAGGAGATAGTTTTAAAGTAACGCTGAAAAGCCCACACTCCCACTAAAGAAGCAAAACTTGTTATTAATCTCACTCGTCCTAAAAATTCTGGTTGAAATTGTAGTTCGTTGGTTGTAAAATAGAAAAACGCTGATTCGGCATTTGGTGTAGCGTGCCAAACAAATATAAATACTGTTGGTAGTAAAACTGCTTTTTTTGTGATTGCTTGACGTATTTGTACTAATTGATATTTAATATGATCGTAATTGTTTTTTTGATCATCTTTGTTCATGGGTTTTTCTGTAATTAACCAAGCGACAAATGAGGTGATTATAGGAAATAATGCCGTGATTAAAAATACTGTACGAGTGGTAAAGTATTCTAAAAGTAGGCCGCTAAAGTAAGCTGTACATAAGCTACCAATGGCTGAAATAGCCCAGCAAAGAGATTGTAAAGAACCTAATTTTTCTGCTGATTCTGATCTGGCTCTTTCCACTACTATGGAATCAACTATCACATCACTAAGAGCAACGGAAAAAGAAGAAAGGAGAATCATCATTGTTGCAATTGAGCCACTATTAACTATTGTTCCTAAACTCAACCAAGCTGCACTACCGATAATTCCCGATAGGAATATATAAGTTTTTCTATGGTAGCCAAATAATGGTAAAATATCAGCAATAAAACCATATAATGGTTTAATCATCCAAGGTATGGTACTGATACCGATAATTGCGGACATTTGTACTGGACTTAATAACAATTCATCTTTGAGAAAAAAGCTAACAGCTAACCGGGATAACATTAATATCCCTTGGACAAAATATATAGTCAGAATTGCAATTAACTCAGGAGTAAGTTTATTTCCTAAAAGAATTTGCTCAATTAGTGAATCTTTAAGTTTTGGCAATTTGGCAGATTCATTTAACATTGAAATCAATATTTTTTAATTTTCATTTACTTCTATATCATATCGAGATTTTTAAAATATTGTCTAAATTGTCTAAATTGTCTAAATTGTCTAAATTGACCTTAATTACATTCCACAAATCTCAAAGCATATTTGCAAGGTTATAAACTATACTAAAATCCCTGTTTCTGCCCCTCTTTTACCTCTTCATTGTCACAAAACAGACCTTTTGCCTCTCCTCGCAAGCAAGCAGGGCGTTTTCATTCTCGAAGGTAAAGAAGAAAAGAATAGTGATCTTTTCTTGATCAAATCAAAAAGAGATCACTAGTGTTTCAATTTTTAAATAGTGAATTGCTAAGTATCTTTTCCTTAACCTAACCTACAAGATCGGCGAACTGCTTGCAGCAGCGCAACGCTTACGCACTTTTTGGTAGGATGTGTTAGCGATCACGTAACGCACAAATATTAAGATCAAAATGCGCTGCTTTGGTACAAAAAACTGAAATTTTGGATGATAATTCTATTTAATCCAGATTTCTAAGCTTGTTGTTGGGTTAGGGCAATGATTGTCTCTACTGTAAAATCAGAAATGTTATCTAAAGTAGGAAGTTGATCATTTCCTGCATAAATTAAGGGTAATTCCTGTTTTTCCCAAACCCAAATTTGTCGGCGTTGAATGTCAATTAACCAAGCGAGTAGAGTTCCGTTACTTAGGCAATGCAAAATTTTACTTTGTAGATCTAACATACTTTGATTGGGAGAGCGAATTTCAATTAGCCAGTCGGGTGAACCTTGAAAGGGTCCATCTTCATCGGAAAGTCGATCCCGTTGAATGATAGCAATATCAGGAACAGGAGAAAGGGGCGGAACAATGCAACGGAGTTCTTGAATGGCTTCGTAGGATTGGGTTCGGTTGTTAATTTGGTTAACTAGGTTACGTTGAAGACGGGAATGAAAAAGGGTGGGCATCGGTTTTTGTTGGGCTTTCCCTTGAATAAACTCCCAGGCGGGTGAGCTTTCAATGTTGGGTTGTTGGAGAAAGGCTTCTAGGTTGTCTAAGGTGTTTGTACGAGGAGGAGATTGCATTGTAAATTTATGATTTTACTGATAGTTAATTTACAAATTATTTTTCGGCGATCGCCTTATAACTTTAGCCGATCTGTCGGGTGAAAAGTAGCCATCTTTATGTTGCGTTATATTATGTTGCCTTACATCCCACATTCTGCACCCGACAGGGGCAGCGATCGCACTTTTTAGTAGGGTGTGTTAGCGCAGCGTAACGCACCGATACCTCCCATACTTATGTTGCGTTACATTTCATTAACGCAGCCGACAAGATCGGCGATCGCACTGTTTCTCATTTTGTTTTGTTACGCAAAGCCTCATTCTCAGAAAGCTTCGCTTCTATCAAATCTTTCTTCAGATTTCCCCACTCTACTGTATTAGAATTTGCGGGATTCGGGATGAACTGACCTACTAGAATGTCAACACCAGTAGAATCCTTGAGCCATAACCCCGATCCTTCAGGAACATTCATACGGCCTATATGATACTCTTGGTTAATCGTACCAAATGCGGTTTGTAATCTAGAGCTAGGCTTTGTCATACCCATATTTGTTAGCGGATCTTCCTTATTCTTCTTCTGGTCAGCCGTCAGTGTTGTCAACATACCCTGATCGACCTTGGCTCTGGCAATAAATTGAGTCAGAATCTCAATCTTTTTGGACAAGGAAGTAAGCATCTGGCCTGAATCCTTCGCTCCAGCTTTTTCTGCTAGTGTTTGCAATAAAACTGGATCACCAATAGTTGTTTGGATATCTAATAGCTTGTTCTCAGCCCAACTTTTGACGTTGCCGTGAACTGGTACTTTAACGTCAGCTAATTTATTCTCAGGAATTGCTATTTTCATATAAAAGACATTTGGCACAGCTTTAAGCGTCCGTCCTTTATCATCAGCAGCAGTATCATAGACATATGAGCTATGAGCATCTGCTTTTGCCATTGTTCCATCCGCCTTCAAAGTGCCTGCTTGATAACCTCCATAGTCAAGCCCAAAATTGGCAGTAGCTTCTTCCCCAGTAAGTCCTTGATCGTAGTTCTTCTCATGGGCAACTGACCCGCCCACTAATGTCCCCTGTTTATGATTCTGCTTGATTTCCAAAATAGTTTGGATTGTTGAGTCGGGAATGATTTTGTTGATTGTCATGCCAGGCAGTATGTATGACATAAACTTTGAGTTGACAACGATGAGATTCCACATCTGTTCATCTTGAAGATCTTGCCCGCCATTTGCTAACTCTAGTACGCTCGCCGAAGCAGTATCATCGTATTTGGTCAGTCTGACTAGATTCATTAAAGTCTGCGACATTACTTCAGGTGCTGCTTGACCTTCACCTGCTGTAAAATTATTAACATTTTCATTTCTTCCGTCCCCTCCTCGCGCAAGTTCCTCTGCCATCCCTTGACCATGCTTCTTACCAGCTACGAGTTTTTGCTGACTAGCTTTTGAGCCAATGTGTTTTTCTAACATAGCGATTACACTGGGATCAAATTTTCGCTGTAGGGATTGTGTGAATGCAGAGTTCGTATTAATTGATGTGGAGTTCTGTTCTACTTGACGCTGTACTGCTCCACCATTTTGCTGTACTACATGGGTTAACTCATGGGCAATCAGTTCCTGCCCACCCCGACTTCTTGGCTGATATTCCCCCCGCTTAAAAAACAAATCCTGTCCGGTTGTAAATGCCCGCGCACCCACTGCACGGTTCAACCCATCCGCCCGCCCATCCGTATGCACCCGCACCTCACTAAAATCCGCCCCCATCGCCTCACCCATCTTCAACCGCATCTCAGGGGCTAACGGTTGCCCTCCCCCCCGCGCACGATTAATTTCCGATTCCAAATCGCTTGATACTTCCCCACCCGCGCTCATCTCTTTTCGTTGAATAGGAGCGATGGGCTTCAATTGTAATTCATCCTCATCTTCCTTTCGTTGGACAGACTGCCCTTCGGTTGATGAATTAGAAACAGGAGCATGGATTCGTTGCACCACCTGAGCCGCCACCTGATCCGCCTCTTGCTCATAGCGGTCATTCGCTTCACCAACCACCATCTTTGCCTGCATGGGAGCTAAGGAATGGGATAAACCGCGAAAACTCGGTTTCCCTTGGATCATTGACTGAAATTGACCCGATTGCGAAAAATCCGACCCGATTTGTTGCCGAAAAGCCGCACTCGCCGCCCGACTGCCATAAACTTCCTGAAACTCATCAATGGGATCGCGGACAGAAGCACGAGAAGCAACATTCGATACAGCTTGCTCTGCTTTAGATAGAGAATGCTTGTGAAGTCTCGTTTGCACCATGACTCTTTTCTCCCGTTATCTCAAAAAATTGATAAAAGCTGAATAATGTCCCTGATTTTAGCATTAAACTACTCAACAGCAGTTAAAATATCAATATCTTAACCCAAATTAATGCTTCCCCATCTTATCCCCTTCCTGCAATGGTTAGACCAAAAACTTGAAACCGCGATCGCCAATCTGGATGACGCAGAAAAAACCGTTAACCCCTATCATGACCTGTTACAAATCACCCCAGAAACCGCCGAAAAAATAGTAGGAAAAACTCTGGATCAATCGTCTTTTGCAACAGAAGATAACCCGAATTTAGCGATCGCTGTTATTGCTGACACTCCCTTACATTGGCTACAAAAAACCTATCAATTAGATGATATTGAAATTAAAATCATGGCGATCGCTTTGGCTGTTGAACTCGATCGCAATTATGAAAAACTCTATGCCTATCTCCAGGACGATGTGCGAGCCAAAAGACCGACGGTTGATCTGGCTCTTAACTTAATTTGTGCGAATATTCCCGAAAAACTCACCTATCGCCGCTATTTCCAGCCGGACTCTACCCTCATACGCCATCGCTTGTTGCAACTCGTTTCCCCTGTTGACCATAGTTCCCTACTCGCCCAGGAATTACATCTAGACCCGCAAATTACTCAATATTTATTAGAAATCCCTGGGCTAGATGCTCGATTTAAAGATTACGCCCTGATGATTGAACCTCAAACCGAATTTACTGCCCTAAAAAGTCCCCCAGGCTTACTCCGACTCATCCAAGACCATTGGCAAGGGAGTAAACCTCTAAAACTCTATTTTCAGGGCGGAGATTCCCTAGAAAAACAAACCCTGGTTCAATCCCTAACCAATCAGATCAAAGCTTCCTTACTGATCGTTGATTTGCCAAAAATGATGGCGGCAAAAGTCAATCAAGAAACGGCTTTGTTTCTGCTATGGCGACAGGCTCAACTGCAACAAACCTGGCTTTATTTAGCGAATATCGATCCACTTTTTCAAAATACTGAAAATATCGCCTTTCAAGGTCTTTGTAGAGCATTAAGGGATTATCCCAGCCTGGTGATTTTGTCGGGAGAAATGCCTTTTCCCAGTAGTCCCTATCCCTTGGGTTTATTAACGATTCCCTTTACTCTGCCTGATTTTGAACAACGGCGGGATTGTTGGTTATCCCATTTAACGCCCCTGGGTATAATGTTAAACCCTGCCGAACTGGACTCTTTGAGCGATCGCTTTCGTCTCTATTCCCATCAGATCAGGAATGCGGTAGCAATGGCTAGTCAACAGATGCTCTGGGAAGGTTATCAAGACAAGGAATCTCAGGGGAAGGAGAAGCCTAAATCGAGTTATCTATTTGCGGCTGCGCGTGCGGAATCTGGGTATGCTCTGATTACCCTAGCCCGGAAAATTGAGCCAAAGTATGGCTGGGAGGATATTATTCTTGAGTCTAACCCCGCTCATCAACTCCGAGAACTTTGTAATCAAGCCAAACAACATCATTTTGTCATGGAAACCTGGCAGTTTGGTGAGAGATTATCCCTGGGTAAAGGGTTAAATGCCTTATTTTCAGGTGCGCCAGGGACGGGAAAAACCATGGCAGCGGAAGTAATTGCCCAGGATTTACAGTTAGACTTATATAAAATTGATCTGTCTCAAATTGTTAGTAAGTATATTGGCGATACGGAAAAAAATCTTAGTCAGGTATTTGATGCGGCCACTAATTCTAATGCTATTCTGTTGTTTGATGAGGCTGATGCCCTGTTTGGTAAGCGTTCTGAAGTCAAGGATGCCCGCGATCGCTATGCGAATATGGAGACGAGTTATTTGTTACAAAAAATGGAAGAGTATGCAGGAATTGCGATTTTAACGACTAATTTTCGCCATAATTTAGATGAGGCTTTTACGCGCAGATTACGGTTTATTATTGAGTTTTCTTTACCGACTCAGGAGGAACGTCGTCGAATGTGGGAGCTTATGTTGCCGATGAATACGGCTATCTGTCAGGATTTAGATTTGGATTTTTTGGCTGGTCGTTTTGAGTTAACGGGGGCGGATATTCGCAATATTGCACTGCGGGCGGCTTTTTTGGCAGCGGGGGATGAGAATCAGGACAACAGAGCGATCGCTATGAACCATATTATTAAAGCGATCCGTCTGGAATATCAGAAGCAAAACAAAATTTTAATGACGGGGGATTTAGGCGACTATGCCTAGATAAAGCTTTGTAGGATATACAGCAATTTCAGATTGAGTGAGGTACACTTTATGCGGGCAAGACTTGTACTGAGATTGGTCGAAGTATGCCCGCACCACAAGAGTTTTATCATTAATATCTGTACTTCAGAATACCGGTAACTGCTGTAATATATTATGTCCTTTTTCTGTAAGAGATCTAATGACAAACTGCCCTATTTTCATCGTCAAAATAAACAATTTTAGTTAATAATTTCTACGGGAGTTTCTTGAACGGGTTCTAAGGTTTCATTAACTCTGTTAATTTCTTCTTCTAGGATTTGAATTGCTCCACTAATTCGCAGTAATGTATCCCGCAGATTGGACTGTTTACTTTCTAGTTCTGTCATCATTTTTTGACCCGCTTCAAATTCGCTTTTGAGTTCGGTTAGGCGTTTTTCGAGTTGTTTTTTCATGGTGTTAGGTTGCTTTAACTTTGAGGTTGGTGGTCATAAATGTACCCGTCCCTGAATATTGGGGGGTAGCATCGGGGATTGGTCCGGCTGGTGTGGGTTGTTGGGCAGGAACAGCGACCTGGAATTTAGCGGTAAAAGTGGCTCCTTTGAGGAGGACGGGTTTACCGCCTGATTTGGTTTTCGTTGCTTTTTGGTTGCCCCCCAGAGATTGAATAGAAAGAATGCCCACACCAGGAATACTATATTGGGGGGTCATGTAGGGGCAACCAGGGACGATTACTGTTTTTTCGTCGCCATCAACACAAATCAGTTTACCGTTAATTTTACCTTTGCCTGTGCCGATTAAGTCCCCTGGGCGGACTGTAACAATTGCTTGTCCAAAGGCGGGGTTAAACATGACTTTATCCCCTGTGATCAAGATAAAATCAGCCATTGGTTTCTATAATTCTAATTGTTCTGGTTTGATAAAGTAATGCCTTCTTTATGAATATTTCTTAGTAGAAGGCCAGAGCGATTTATAAATTGTTCTTTATCCATAAATAATTGATTGTTGACAGTGACAGTTTTCATAAAATTCAATAGCAATAGGTCTCGAGTTATTTATTACAAAAAATGGAATAGTATGAAGGAATTGCCATTTTAACTACTAATTTTTGCCATAATTTAGATCAGGCTTTTACTCGAAAATTACGGTAGTTTAATAATGAAAGCCAACACATAAAACGGTGGCATATTTTCATGGGATTGACCGGATCCATTATTTTGAATTGATATCCCAGTTGTTACTGAAGTAGTGTCTTTACTCATGGTCTCACCAGTACCACTGTCGCCTTTTGACAGTTCGCTGCTATAGTTTCCGTCATCAGTTCCCGGAAGTTGTCTACTAGCTGTCCATCTATGGGAGTGCCCTGGATCTGTTATGCCATGATTGTGAGCGGGCATTTCTGCCACTGTCAAAGTATGACGTTCTACCCCACCAGTCATCCCTTTTGTGCGATTTGTTAGTCCATTACCCTGACCACTACCCAAAATAAATCGTCCCCGTAAATCAGGTCTGCCTGCTTGCCCATCACACAAAGCCCACCCCCCTGGAATACTGATTTCATCTCCAGACCACATGACAATCATTCCTGTAATGATGATCATGCGAGTGATATCTAATGTCGGAATGCGAGCAATATCTAGCACCCCAGCATTAATATTTGACGCATTAATATTACCTGTAATCGTACCAGTAACCCTTAAATTACCACTAACTTCTAATTTTTCGGATGGAGTTGTTGTGCCAATCCCGACATTGCCATTACTATTAATAACCATCCTATCATTATTATCAACCCGAAAACCAATGTATCCATCACCAGCTTTCTTATTGATCAGCGTATAAGTACCTGTACTATTTTGTAACAAGGCATAGCTGTTTAGACCTGCCTGACTGCTGTGCGAAAAACCAGCCCATCCAGATCCATGACCAAGATCACCTAAAAATACATTATTTACTTTTAAATTGCCAGCAAAAGAGGACGTTCCTGTCCCGTTTACAGTTAAAGAACCATCCGCTCCTGTCGTTAGTGCCATTCTTTCATTATTACCGTTATTATCTCGCCAAGAGTGTTTTCCATTAGCCGCGTAAAATAATGTCCCGCCATTTATGCCTAAACCATAGCCAGTCCATAGCTGAAGCTTCAGGTTATTGGTAATATCTGTATCTGAAAATTCAATTTTTTGATTTCCTGGTACAGTTATTTTGTTACCTGCTGTCAGACTGCCAGTAACTTTTAAATTGCCACTAACTTCTAGTTTTTCTGATGGGGTTACTGTACCAATGCCGACATTGCCACTTGGTTTAAGTCTCATAATTTCTGTACCGTTTGCAGCCCCTCCAGACAGTACATGAATAAATCGCAAATCATCTTGTGGATCATCTCCCCAAGCAATAACAGCATCTTCTCGGTTTGATCCTTCATCTTTTAAACCAATAAAAAGATTATCACTATCCGAAAGAATACTTATGCCTCGCGTCATCCAATCACGCGTTCCCCCAGTAGCATCCTGACCAATTTTCAAGACATTTGTAACTGTTAAATTTCCTGAAATAGTTCCAGAAGTAATTTTATCTGCTGACAAATTAGGAATACGCTCAACAGCTAATACTCCAGAATTAATATTTGTCGCATCAATATTACCTGTAATTGTTCCCGTTACCGTTAAACTACCATTTAAAATCGCTACGTTAGGATTAGCATTTCCTCCTGATCGCAGAGTTAAATCATTGCCAGTTGCATTAGGCAAAAAGATTCCTGAATAATCACGAACAGTTAAATCTAACGTCAGAACATTATTAACAATAGAAATTTTAGCTAACTTCACACCATCATTGGGAGTTGTAGCCGCAAAACCAATGGTTGGGACTTCTTGCCAGCGAGTGAAGTCTTCTTGTTGTTTAACCTGTTTTTCTTCTTTATAACTAATATATAACTCTCCATTCGTCAGGGGAGCAAACTTAGAAAAAGAAGTATCCTTTTTCAGGATAATTAAATCTCCATTGCTATTAATACCAGATCCAGATTTTATTTGGACTTCTTGCTTATCCTTGATCACCTCTACTTCCAATCCTTCAACAAGGCCTGAAACATGAAGACTTTGCCGATGATATTTTTGGCGGTCAATTAGATATTTTTGTTCAACCTCAAAATCATCTTCTAATAAAAATTGACCAGGGAAATAGTTAGGGCGGGCATCAACAAAGTTGGTAAAATCGGTTTTTGATTTAGGCATGGCTTGACTCCTTAAAAATGAATTGTCAGAATAATTTAATTAATGGTTAAAGTTACTGAGTTCCTAAAATGGTAAAAACAGTGCCTTGTTTATCTGTGTTAATGATTTTTCCATCCTGATCTTGATAACAAATTTTTAAGATATCTTTAGGAGGAACAGCAGCTAGGTTTAAATCTTCTTCAAACAAGGTAAAAACTGCTGGAACTAGATTAATATTCATTTTAACACTAACACGAACTTTTCCGCTAGTCTCAACATTGTTAAGATTTTTAACGGTCAACTTTAACTTATCTGAAATATCGAGAAGCTGTGGGTAACTAAGCTGGCGTTTAATAGACATCTCCGAAAAAGAATCTAAAACCCTTAACCTGTCTAGTCCAAAACCTGATTTCCGGAGATATCTAATGGTCATTTTATTGCCTTGAACAACTGTTTCCGGCGTTAATAAATGATAGTTGGAATTTTCATCTTGAAAACGAAGATCAATTTGGTTGATGATATTTTCTGTGATTGCTGGAGGTTGATTAATTTGTACCGTAGCCTCTAATTCAAAAATTTGAATTATGGGAGAGTCAAATAAAGTGAAATTATAGGGATTTGTCCAGAGAGACTTGGTAATCTGCATCCCAGAAAAATCAGGAGATTGGGCTTGTTTAAGAATGGTATTACCTCCAATAATATTACCTGATTTATCTTGACTACAAAGTTTGAGAACGGGTAATAAATTCAATGATTGTTCTAATAAGATAGTCTCTTTCTGATTACCATTAAGATCCATAAAAAGCGTTATTTTTAAACCTCCTACAAAAAGATTATCAGTTTGATTAGACAATATCACATTAAAACCTGCTAAATTATCTAAAAATTGTTGATAGGTTATTTTTTGTTTAACGTAAAAAGCCTGATTATCTGTAACAATTAAGGGAGAATAAGGAGTAATTTCAGTTGTATTTCCTTGAATTTTCACAACTAACTGCCTAGACAAATTAATAATTTTCTCTGGCGCGGTTTGCTGAGGAATAATCGCAACTTCTAATGTAAAATCTTGGGTTTGAAGGTCATTAAATAATTTAAAGGGATAGTTAACCTGCGATCGCCGGGTCAACTGCATTGTCGGCACAAGAATTTTCAGCGAATAAAAGGTATGGGCTGGTTTTTCTTGATCGATAATAGCTTTTGCAATCCTAGACTGTCGCCAATACTTTTCAGGATCGCGGTCATTTAACGTTAATTGAACCTGAAAATAATTCGGGAAATTATCAAATTGGTCAAAAATTTCAACCTTATCGCCAAAACCTGAATTGACTAGATAGAGCTTTAAAACCGAAGCCAAGCCTTCTTTTGTCCCTCTTATCCGATATAGTTTCACGATTTCCGTGATAAATGCTCGCTTAGTGCTAGGTTCCCAGTCATCTCGTAAACTTAAGGCCACCCAACCCGCTAACCAAGGCAAAAACTGCTCTGGCGTTTCTTGGGGATGAAAATAAGTCTCAATCCGATTAATAATCTCTTCTAATCCAGGGACATTTTTGCTATTTCCTTGAATGATTTTTTCATAACTGGGTAAATCCTTCACTCCCGAAAGAATCTTTTCAAAAGCCAATAAAAACCTACCCATAAAGGGATCTTCCTCAAGAATGGCAGGTAAATATTGCAGATAGCTACTGACTAAGTTAGACTTCTCTGGATTCATTGCCGATTTTCACCTCGATTGTAATTGTTGCAGTTTGCAAATTGATCAATTGGTCATCATCTAACCTAATTTCCCTAATTTCAGTGACGACCGTTTCAGATTTTTTTTCTGAGTTAACTATTTGAGTTTTTTCTTCTGGGTGAATAATTAATTTTTTTACATAATCTACCCCAGATAAATTATCCAACAGTTGATACAATTCTGATATATAAACATTGCGACCAAAGGGATAGCCCTTGCCCTGCCAATATTTTCCTGATTGCCAAGGATGAAAATAATATTTTAACGCTTCCTGAGCATTTTCTTTAACATCTTCTGGCTTGATGCCATCTTCAATCACTAATGTTGTTTCCAGATTAACTGATATATATTTGGGATTAACTAGATGAATACGGGTGGTTAATAACCTTCGCTGATCGAGAAATTTAAAGAGATTTGGATAGGCAGCAGTTTCTGTGCTGGTGATATGATCATCATCTTTAACAACAACTAGGGTAATATGACCTTTGGCGTTAGTTTGATTTTGATTCCTCAGAGGTAAACAATTAACCCTAGCGATAGATTCTGCTTTGGTAAAATCCTGTGAATTTTTCCACTCTTCAAGAATGAGTTTCTCGTAATCTTCTTCCGTGACAGCCCGATAGGTGTTTCTTAATTCTAATAAGGTTTTTCTAATTTCTAGCTGGAGTTGTTTCTGTTTTTCTTCAGTAGATTTGTTCGGTAAAGTCCATTGTTCTCCCTTTAATAAACTCACAAAACTAGCATAATTTTGATCGGGAATTTGATTAATTTGATAAAGGGTCATTTCTGTTAACCAAGCAAACAATTCAATTAGAATAATTCCCGTATCTGTTGGATTATGGTCAGTCCATTCAGGATATTCTAAGGGAATAAGCGCGATCGCCTCTTGCACCAAATCATCATAGCTCTGATCATCTAGATTAGGTAAGGGTAAATTCATAATTTAATTTCCTCCAGACGATTGCAAATGAATAATATGATGCCCCGAAAATATTAATGAGTCGGCCGCTAGTTCTGGTGATTCGGGGTCGGGATTAATCTCCAATAAATCCACATGATCAACCCCAGAAATGGACTGAATGAGTGCGTAAAAATCAGACTTTTGGGGATAGCGTCCAAATCGCCAACCGTCTCCACTTCCGCCCGTCAGGGGATGTAAAAAGGCTTCTAAATGCCGATTAATCGTCTCTCTGAGCCGATCTAATCCTTGGTAAGTCGTGGGTGTAATGGTGGCAGTTACAATGATTTCTTGCCATTGGGGAACGGTGACAGTTAGATCTAACATCGCCTCACAACGCGATTGGATATAGCCTTCGACTTTTTCTAATAAAGCTAAACTAGGATTGGGTTGACGTTCTTTGCTATTAGGTAAGACTATTAATTTAACTTTTCCCGAATCCTGATTAATTGATAATAGCATTTTTTTAAATTCATCGGGGTTGGTAATTTGTGTCCTTTTACTGTTGATATAATCATTAAGTGTTATGTCTTTCTTGGTCGGATCTAACCACAAACCTCCATTTAATGCACTAAATTCTGGAGTCATTAAATCTGGTGTAATTAATTTAACTCTCTTCACATCCGTAGAGGCTTCATAGGCTAAATCTTCTATATCTTGAAGGGTGACTGCGCGATTTCTGTGCCGTAATTTTTGCGGAACTCTTTCTTTGAGGCGTTCGAGCTTTTCTTGATTGGCCCCCCCAGCCGCCGCTTCTAAATTGACAACTCGATCAATATAGGGAACAGTGGTTTTAAGTTGATTGACTGATTGGGAAACGAGATTTCCCTGTTCACCACCGCCAGTACGATAAAAAGAAAGACGAATATTATTACGACCCCTGGGAGGAATCATCCCTGATTGTCCATCACCAAAGCTAATTTTTCCTGTCTGACGATCTAATAAATAATGGCGATCGCTCTCCGTTGAACTATAAAAATCGGGAACTTCTTGCCATGTTACCCAAATTTCTTCAATCTCTCCTAAATTATCTCGAATCACTGTCAATTTATCCGAATCAAATTGTTCAGGAATTTCATTTTCTCGAATTTCTAATTTTTCTCCGATTAAAATCGGTGAATAACCGGCAGTAAAAGTTTGGTGAGCTTCGTAATTACTTGAACCTAATATTTCTGCTTGGATCGTAGTTGCCTGAACTGCCCAGGTTGTATTGGTCAAAATTTTATTTAAACGAGGCTGAATCGAAAAATTTCCCCCTTGCCAACGGACTCTTAACCAGTATAAGTCCTGATTAAATATCATTGATTTGGTGAAATCGCTAGGAGCAATAAATTGAATTAAGCCTCTGTGAGAAAATGCTTTTGTTTGATCATTGACTCCCAAAGTTTGCCAACCCAGAAGGCTAAAATATTCCCAAATTAATTGAGGATTACTTCGAGAAATTGCTTGAGATAATTCTTCAGGAGATGGAGGATTTACCTGAGCATAAAGAGTAACTGTTTGATTGCCAAAAGGTTTATCAAACCCTAAATATAAACTAGGATTTTTATCAATAGTGGGGATAAATGGTCGAAAATGACAATCAATACGGGTATCTTTTAAGTATGTTTGACTGAGACTTGCCGCTAAAATAAGTTGCTTAGTTTGAGGATTGATATACTCGATTTGATGAATTTCTGGATTAGGCTGAGAGGGGAATGTTAAAAATTCTCCAACTGCCAAACCTTCAACTTGATTAATACTGACTCTCTGACTACCCTGATCTATTTTATCCGTTAATTTTATATCAAACTTTTTCGGATGGGAATAATGAAGATCATTATAGGCAAAATAAATCGCCTTTTCATTAAAATTAAAGTTATAGGTTAACTTAAGAGATTGGATGATCGGTGGGTCATAATTCGGAGGAACGGTTTCAGAGATGACATATCTTAAGAAAATTTTTGTTCCTTTTACTTTGGCTTGGGGATTAGTAACTAATGTTTCTAAGGTTAATTGGTTATTACTAAGACTTTGAATTTTATATTCTTCTCTTTTTTCACTATTATTTTCTAACCAGACTAATCGGATCATATCACCAGCTTTGAAAAAATCTGATGCTGTACCTACGATAGAAATCGTTTTATTATCATTAGTGACACTATCAACGATAGCCACCTCATTATAGATGGCATATTTTCTAATAGTGGAAGCTTGTCCATAAAGTCCTTGGGTAATTCTAGCGCGAATCCAGTAACGAGTTTCTCCATTAACTGTACTGGGTGAAGGAATTTGCTGGGGAAACTTTAATGTCGTAGTTATTGGACTATTTTTAATCAACTGAGGTGATGAATTCATCCACAATTGATTTTCACTTTCTTTCGTTTCAATTTTTTTCCATTCTCCCTGTTCTTGTATTTCCCAGGTAATAGTTATATCAGCAGAGGCTAGATTGGAGGTATAGCTTAACTCAAAAGTCAATGTGATATTTGCGCCAGGTTTAACAAACCTATCATGTAAGGCAATATAAAAAGTATCATTTAATTTGGGTTCTTCTCCAAAGGGATAAAAATTCTTACTCTGATCTAAGGGGGTATCATTATATAAACAAACTTCAGGCATGAGATTTACTTGATTAATCTGTGTGCTACCTTGAATTTGATTAATAATGGGCAAATTATTGGGTAAAGAATTTAATTTTAATTTGGCTTGTAGCCATTTTCCTGATTTTCCATTAATTTCAGAGACAGAAGGAAGTGTAATATCAGCAAAATTTAAGATACACTGGCTGTCTTTAATCCTTGAGTTAGGACGAGAAAGATTTTGCCACTCTAGACCATTCCAATAAGACCAATCTAAAGATAAATTTAAATCCGCCATACTTTGGGGATTATTTGTTTCTATAGTCAGGCTTAAATTAGATAATTCAGGCAAATTAAATATTTCATGACAAGTTATATAAAGAGAATGCTGAATCGGGCGATCGCCTGAAAAAACCAGAAAGGATTGATCTTCTTTTCCTGTGACAAATAAGGTATAGTCACCATATTTATCTTGATTGGGTTCTCGTACAAATACCGCTTTTAATTGAGCAGTGGTAACAATAAGTTCCTGCTCAGTTTCAAAAATAATTTCCTCATCATTGCCTTCCAGGGGAGGTGCAGAAATTTGGGTATAGGCAGGAACAAATGCCCCCACTGGACTGGCTTCGGCTAAATAAAAAGTTAAGGGAACTTTTGCGGGTTGGGGCGGCTGTAATTGTCCGCCAATTAAATCGAGAAAGGCCAGAAAATTTTTCTCAGGGACTTGATTGAGGCGATCGCTAATTTTTGTTACCATACGACCAAAAATGCGAATTAAAGCTCGACCCACATCCATTTGCCCTAGGGGAGGGGCTTTCCATCCCTGTTCAAGACTCGAAGTAAACTCTTGAACAAAGGCTTCTGTTTGTTGGACAATCTCTTCATAGGTACGTTGGTCAATTTTAGGCGGTAAAGAAGTCATATTTAATCCTCCGTAGTAGGTTTAGAATAGAGAAATAGTTGTTATTGATCTAAGTAAAATGGATAAACTAAATTAAAAATATTGTTAGTAGTGCGAACCTGATAGTTTATTTGGATCAAAATAACATGAGGTTGACTCGCATCAGGAATGGTATCAACATCTAAAACATCAATACGAGGTTCCCACTCAATTAAGGCCTCTCTCACATCGCTGACGATTTGACCGATGGTTCCGAGATTATTGGGAGAAAATACCCTTTCATAGATACCGCAACCAAAATTAGGACGCATTACCCGTTCTCCCTTAGCTGTACGGAGAATCATGATCATAGATTGACGAACTGAATCCTCATATTTTTGGGTTTTAATTTGACCTTTTTCATCAATCTTCACCGGGCTTGTCCAACCCACTCCTAAAAAATCAATATCCATTACATCACCTCCAGGGAATTATTATTAATTTTTACACCTGCTGAACACTTAATACCTAAGCCGGAGGACGCTTCCAGTGCGTACTTAGATTTAGCTTTTATAGTACAATCTTTTCCCGTTTCCAATTGATAATTTTCCTGGGTTTTAATTGATAAGTTCTTACATTCTATCGCCACATCATTATCACTACTTTTTAAGATAATTTTTCCGCCTGTTTCTATGGTTAAATCTTTTTCCACCTTGATATTCATCGTATTTTCTTTGGAATCAATAATAATTTGATTCTTCCCTGTTTTATCTTGAATAATAATTTTCTCTTCTCCCTCAGTGTCATCTAGGATAATAGTGTGACCACTGCGCGACTTAATCATTCTTTTATTATTTTTTCCATCTTCATTCACTTCAGGTGGCGTATCTTTACCATTCCATAATGAACCAAGAATGTAGGGAAAATTCATATCACCATGCTCGAAAGCCACTAAAACTTCGTCGTCAACTTCGGGCAACAAAAATAAACCCCGATCTTTCCCTGCCATTGGACTAAGGACCCTAGACCAATCACTTTCATCATTTTCTGATAACCAAGGGAACTTAACCTTAACTCGACCCATTTTTTTAGGATCTTGATTATTGGTGACGATCGCAATAGTCACACCATAAAATTTATGATTTTGTTCCTTTGCCATTAATAAGTCCATTCCCATCATGTCGCAGTCCTCCTAGCTGTAAATAGAGTTTGATACCCTTGATCGGGTGAAAATTTGTGTTCTGTGGTCGTCACGTAGTAAAGACCGCTAAATCGCTTACCGATACCTTTAACTTCGATCACTTTGCCGATTCGTAAATCGGGATTCCCCAAACTACTTCCCTCCGCTATCACATAGGCGATCGAAATATCTCGAAATTGTCCTAAGGCCATTTCGTCGGCTTCTGCTTTTGTTGACATCGGTTGATCGACAATTGTGTTACTAGATTTTCCAAAGGTGCGGATCATCTGAGATCCTGTTTTATCTCCTCCCATTTTACTGTTTTCTTTGCCCACCCCCGCCTTACTCACCACAACTTCTTTGTCTTGAGGATTCCAACCTCTAACTTCTACCTCAGAAACTTGATTTAGACTACTTAAGCGAGGAAAAAATTCAACTAAATCCTCCTTATAAGTAAGTGTTAAGACCTTACCCGCAGAATTTTTATGGGGACGAAAATACAAGTCTTTTTTGTCAACAACCACCTCATAACCAATGCGCTCGGCGCGAGTTTTTAAAAAATCCCAGTCAGTTTGATTATGTTGTAAGACGTATTCTAATTTTACCTTACTATCAGTAACTTTGGCATTCAATCCTCTGGATCTAGCAATTTGGCTAGCAATTTCACTATCTTTTACTTTGAGAAAAGATTTTGTCTGATTACCACGTAATAAACGATGGCGTAAATCATGGCCTCTCACTCCCAATACGGGTACTGATTCTTGACTAAATTCTGGTTCTAAAGCAGTAATTTCTCCCGTAATAATTGTTTTGAGATCCTTTGCATATCCCATTTGAATTTCTACTGCATTACCAATTTCAAATAAATTATTATCTGCCCAGGTTACTTTTTGTTTGACTAAATCCCAACTGGCAATTTTTAATTCAAACATACTCGGTACTTCCATATCTTCGGAAATAGATACTGAAATCAAATCGGCATCTACTTCAGGGGATAGAGAACTACCGTTAATTAAGATTTTTTTATTTGGGTTCAATAGGTCGGCATTACTTGGCATAGCTGATCTTAATTTTATGAACTTTGAAGATTATTAATTCGTAAAGGGGGAATTGTTAGCACCATTCCTGGATTTAAAATTCGAGGATTAATCAAGCGATTTTCTGCGGCAATAATTCGCCATAGAGAGGGATCACCATATTCTTCTGTGGCAATACTACTGAGACTTTCTCCCTCTTTTACAATCCTCACGGGATCATCAATCGGGTTGCCAATTTTGGCTTTTATCCCTGGTTCTTGCCACTCTTTAAACGTACAATCTAAGGTAGCACGAACAGGGGTTCCATCTTCAAGAAAGTGGGTTAGGGTTTTAGTGACACTTATTAAAAAACCATCGGGTAATAAAACACTGTCCTTTCCTGATATTGTCCCCCATACTAATCGGCATCGCGGAGGACGTTTTAAGTTGAGATTAACCTGTGCCAAATTGTAAATGAGTCTCGTATAATTTTGAACATTTTTATTGGGTTTTATCTCAAAGGTAGTATCAAAAAATAAATTAATACTTAGAGTTGCAGGATCTTCAAAAAAGTTATAAGTTCTTTTGTATTTATGAAATTCAACTCCACCTCCTGATTTAGTAACAGTAATCTGATTCGGGTTAAAGGGAACTTTGATCAGCAAAGGAAATTGACCAGGTTTTTGCCCTTTGCTTTTCTCGGCATAAATTTTTAATTTTTCTAAACTCATCGTTTTTGTCCTCTGCGTTCACTTTCGATTACTAAACGTCGCATGATTTTCCGCTCAACTTGATCGGCGATCGCCTCTAGATTAACTTTTGGTGGAGTGGTTTGCATGGGAGAAATTCTGGTTTCTGTGGGAGGAGATGATACCGCAAAAACTTTAGGAACTTCTGGACTCTGTTGTGGCGATTGCCTGTGAATATCAAAGTTAGTAGAACTGGGCAATGATGGAATTCTAGAAGCCAGGGGTAAGGGAGCCGCGATCTCTGGGCTATCAACCCTAGTTTTTACGTTAATTGTAGGCATTTTTGACGAATTAAATGGTGGCATGGGCAGTTGCTTTTGTATATTTTCTGAAGGGTACTGATGAGAAATTTTAACCACAGGTAATTTAATTTTTCTTTGCTCTAAGATCATCGAATCTATTAAAAATTCTTCAGTGATAGGTTCTTCTAAAGAGCGATTAAATCTTTGCTTTCTATTCTCAGAATAATTAATTAGGGAGGAATTGGTTGATGATATAGGCAGACTTAAAGGACGCTCTTGAATAGACTTATTTTCAGATAATAACTTAGAAGAATTTTCTGGTAATAATGGATTAACAATTAGATATTTTCTCTCCGAAAAATTAGAATTTCTATCAATAATTTTGGTAATCGCTAATGGATCTTCCCTTTTAAAACCATTATTGATCAAGGAATATGTCTGATTTGACGATAAAGAATTATCTATGATCGCTAATGGATGAACAGTTTGATGTTGGCTTAAAGAAATACTGTTTTTTTTGTTAATAGAATCAGAAGTTTCTGATTTAAATTTTCCAGTAATCATAGTAGATGAACTTGCGATCGCCTCTAAGGATTCTGAATTAGTCACTAGCGGCATTTCTATCGCGGGAGCAATTTCATTCCCTGTTGATGCTTGAATTACTATAGGATTGGCAGTATTAGGTTCTCTGTTTTCTGTCAAATAATTACTCGCTGCTGAGGGTGTTTGAGAAGATGCTGTTTTTGCTTGTATGGTTTTCTCGGTATTTGATGCTAAATTGTTAGTCTGATTGACTGTCAAAGTTTGATTATTTTCTGATTGTTGTCCGGGTGTTACAGGGGTAGAATTAATTGATAAAGGCATTTCTATCGCAGGAGCAATTTCATTCACCGTTGATGCTTGAATTACTATAGGATTGGCAATATTAGGTTCTCTGTTTTCTGTCAAATAATTACTCGCTGCTGAGGGTGTTTGAGAAGATTCTGTTTTTGCTTGTATTGTTTTCTCGGTATTTGATACTAAATTATTAGCCTGATTTACTGTCAAAGTTTGATTATTTTCTGACTCTCTCAAAGCAGGTAAAGCATAAACAATTGGTACAGAGTCTACAGACATTTCATTAAGCCCTTGCCAACGCTGTAGATATTGACTTAATAGGGGTAAACGATTCAAAAAGCGATCGCAACGATCAATAATTTTTTGGCCAATATCCTGCTTAATAATGCCAGGTTGCTGACCTAAAAGAACTAACCGCTGCAACAACTGAGGATTTAATGAATCTTGCCAGTTTAATGAAGAATTTTCCATGAAAATACCTATCTTTCCTTAGTAATCCCTTGATGAACGAGTTCGATCCGTTCGATCGCAATTTCGTCACTACTAGCATTGAACGTTGGCCCTTCCCATTTAACGGGATAGGCATTTTTAAAAGTCCACGACAAAACGGGAATCCGTTGACTATTTAATAAAAGAATCGTGCCATTTTTTTGCTCAATAATGCCTTTACTGGTCGCTTTGTACCACGTAAAAAACAGATCATTACTGACTAATCCTCGTGTAAAAACGAGATTGGGATAGGTTGTATTTTTAGGAAATTGATGAACAAAACCATTCACTCCTCCTTCCTCATAGGATTCAAGCTTTATTTCACTGCTTAAGCCTGTTATCTCCGTAAATCCACCCTCGATCACTCCTCCGATTTCCACTTTAAAGTTGTAACTTTTATAAGGATCGTGTTCTTTTAAAGAACGATTCGATCCTTTCTTTAAAGCATCATTAAGTTTTGTAAATAGGGGATTCACTGCACGCTCCTTGAATTTAAGAATTGTTGAGTTGTTCGTTGATTCGTGCGACCTGGGCAACCCATTGTTGGCGATCGCGGTGTTCCATCATCATCACTTGGTCATGGGTCCAATGAAAATAGTAGGCAAGATAGGCTACCTCCTCCAGTAAACGCTCTGGGGGGTAGCGACTTACTCCCCCAGAGGAACGGTCTCCACTTCAAATTCCCCTTGGCAATGGGGACAGGCAACCAATAAACGACTATGACCATTTTGATTAATTCGTTGATAAAAATCCTGCAAATAAATCAAATCTCCCGAAAATAATTCTTCGATCACCTTGGTATTAATTTGCTCTAATGCTCCCAGTTTGGTAATTACCCGCGCTAAGAGAATAATGATCAAATAGCCTGGATTTTTTTGCACTCTGGGATCTCGTAGAGGGGCAATTTCATCCTGGGCTGTGGAGAGACGCATGGTTCCCTCACGGTGGAGATTTCCATGAGCATCCAGATACCCCTGGGGAAGAATAAAGGAAAATTCGGTTTGTAGCATAGATAATTATCAATTATTTAAGGCTGATTAACTGACAGTAATGCCTTCGTGAACTAATTCCAAGGTTTCGATTGCGACTTCATCGGAAGTGGCATTAAAATCGGGGGCGTTCCAGGTGGTTGGCCAACAATTTTCTAAGTTCCAACGTATTTTTTCTTGTCCCTGATTATCAGCTAAAATGATGGAGACGTTGCGTCGCTCTGCTGTGCCGTCCTGTAAAGTTTTATGCCATTTCCAGAGTTCTTGGTTATCGGTAATGCCGCGTTTGAGAGAAATGTTGCCGTAACTATTGAGGCCTGGAATTTGGCGTTGGGTTAAAGTTTTGTCCGTACCTTCTCGATAGGTTCCCGCTGCGCGGGTAGCCGTTAATCCGCTACATTCCCGAAAACCAGCATGGATAATGCCATCCCATTCCACCCAGAAATTATAGCCACTATAGGGGTCATGGGCATTAACAACGTTAGGCATGATTAGATCTCCGTATTGTTTAATAAATTTTAGTCGCTATCTTGGTTGATGATTTTATGCAAAATTATTTTGCTAATTTAGCAACCTAAACTAGGGCAATACTATTTCCCGTTTGTACCAAAAGAAGTTGAATAAATTCTCCTGGAATGGTAGGAGCTAAACCGATTTGTGCGATCGCTTTTCCCATTTCCCGACTTTCGGGTGGATTGGTGATTGCATCACATTTTACATAAAATGCTTGCTCGGTAGTTTCTCCCTGTAAGGCTCCTTGTTGCCAAAGAGATTCACAGTAAATGGTCAATTCTCGCTGTATGCGTAACCACAGGGAAAAATCATTGGGTTCAAATACAGTATCCCCTAAGTTGAATTCAATCCAACGTTTAAACGTCAAAAAAAGACGACAGACATTGACATATTTCCATTCAGGCAAATCACTCAGGGTACGAACCCCCCAAACCCTTAGTCCCCGTCCCCGCAAACTACGAATGATATTAACCCCCGCTTCTTTTGCTTGATTGAGTTGGATTTGCTGCTCTGGTGTGAGGGAAAAACTGAGATCAAGAATGCCTTCAATGACTTGGTTGGCTGGGGCTGTGTGAACTCCACCCGTTCGGTCAGATTGGGCATAAATTCCCGCAATATGGCCACAGGGAGGAATGGGATTTTCTCGATTTTCAATCTTGAGCCAAGGCGCGTACAATGCCCCATGATTGCTAATTAATCCTTGTTTTTGCCTGTTTATGGCTTGAACCTCAGCACTATCAACAGCATCTAGAATAGCAAAGCGATCGCCCATTTTTTCACAATGGGATAGAATTTCCCGTTGCATTTCTAAAATATCCTGAGTATCACCCTTCACGATGTCGGGAGCGCAGACTAAATCAATGTTTTCGACAATTTCACTCGCTTCTAATCCCCTTTTCAAAGCATCTAGGGTATTATCGGGCAAAGGCATAACATAGCAAAGACGACCGCCATTTTCAAAAAAGCCTCGAACCGCATCCCCTAAATACCCATCTTTCTTAGGACTCAAAAATTGTTCAAACTGACCCAACAGAGTTAGTCGTTGAGGAAAATAAACTTTCTCCTGATCACCAGCAACACCGAAAAAAATAGGAACTCCCGTGAGTAATTGGGCTTCAGGAGCAGGACTAATTTCCGTTAAATAAACGCCAGGAATTTTAGATTGGAGTTGTTGCATTTTATTCTTTAGTGCCAGACCACTGACTCAAACGAAAGATCACAAATTCAGCAGGTTTAACCGCCGCAACCCCGATTTCTATCACCACTTGACCGAGATCCCGTAGAGCAGGAGGATTATTCTCTGCATCGCATTTGACATAGAAAGCTTCCTGGGGAGTTGTTCCAAATAAAGCTCCTTTGCGCCATTCTAAAGTCAAGAAAGCAGAAATATTACGACGGATTTTTGCCCAAAGTTCAGGGGTATTGGGTTCAAAAACAACCCATTGCGTCCCTTTATCAATGGAGTCTTTCAAATAACAAAAATGACGACGAACATTAATATATTTAAACTCTAAATTTGCGTCACCGCCGAGGGTACGCGCCCCCCAAACCAGGATATTGCCATTGAGTTTACGAATAACATTGATACCCTTAGGATTAAGCCTATCTTGCTTGGCTTTACTGATGTTAAATTGCAAATCCAAAGCACCTAAAAGAGGCACATTAGCTGGGGCTTTGTGAACACCTCTTTCTCCATCAACCCTGGCATAAACCCCCGCAATATGTCCACTGGGCGGAACAAAAATGTTGGTCTTTGTGGCAGGGTCGTAAACCTGTATCCAGGGAAAATAGAACGCCGCATAGTCAGAAGTAAATTCAGGCACTGTTGGCTTGGTTTCACTGCCTAAATTAATATCAGTCTTACAATCAAGGATGGCAATGCGATCGCCCATCCTAGCGGCATGGTCTTTAATTTGGCCAATAATCTTGGCATCAGTTTGTCCGGGAGCGACAACAATACTGATTTCATCAATGGCTTCAAAATCATTCAAAACCCCATCTACATCCTTGGTATCGGATACCCAGGTGACATAGGCCCGAGTTCCGCCATTGCGAAAGAAACCATAAACCGCATGGGCAAAAATATTCTGCTCTGGATTGTCCTTGGTAAAATCCCCAAAAAATTGTTTAAATTCAGTGAAATTAGTAATTAATTTGATTTCACCTGATGAAACTGAAGTCCAGTAATCAATTATAATTTCGGACTTGTCAGGGGGAGCCGATGTAAATTCAATGTTGGAAATTTTGTCATTTGTTACATTGTTTAATTTAAATTCACTGTTTTTGGGTATTGATTCAGGCAAAGTAACACTTTCTTTGTCCGTCGCTACTGGGTAATTTTTCAGCGAAAAAATCTTCTTGTTACCATCCCCAACGCCTACTTTTTCCTGACTAATTTTGTTGATGTAATATCCAGCAGGGGACTTACGTTGAAAAATACCGATAAATCCAGCAACACTCGTTCCTGCTCCCGCAATCGGTGCAGAACCAGAAGACACCTCTTCAACATAGACACCCGGCGATAAATAAGTCGGCATGGCTTAAACTCCTGAGTAGTGTAGTTTAGAAAACTGTAAAATATTTTTGGGAGAAAGTGTTAAATCCTGCAACAAAATTTTACAATCTTTGGGTTTTATCCGGGTAAAATCCCTGATTTAATCAGAATAGCGTCATTAAATCCTCAATTTTAGTATCATCAACGACAATACACTACTTAAGTAATATCCTCGAAATCTTAACATTCAACACTTCTGATATGGGCTATCATACAAATCCAAGATTAAGCTTCCCCGGTTTTCTAAACCGGGGATTTCTGAAGAGTCCACAAACGAACTTTCTTAGGCTGACTTAAACAGCCTCTATGGATTCCGCTAAGATCAATTCCTAGCATCACCATTACTTTTCTCAAGATATTAGCAGCACCATTAGCATCTGCATTAATTTTGAATCCATCAGAAGTTTTATACACCCCACGACTAACTCGTTTCCCAGTCGCTTTCCACCCCAGGGGTTTTTCACCGAATTTAGGCATATTATCACCGCCGAGAAACGATGATTGGGAAGTATATGATTCTTCTGTTTCCATAAAATCTATTCCGTATTGTTTACATAGTTGAGCAATACGGTCTTTTAATTTTGCTGTGGGAATTTGGACAAACTTCTGATTATTTTTAGCACCTAAGTCAATACCATCTTTCTGTCCTTTATTCCATCCAAAAACAATAGTACCAATTTTGTTGTCAATGCAGTGGTTAACGACTATCCTTGCGGCTTTATTCACTGCATTACGCATTTGTCGGTTTCTTTTTTCGGTAATAGCAGTTAATCTATTAGTCCAAAATCCCTGCGGTTTATCGCTTTTAAGTTTAGCTACTGATTTGTTGTACCACTGATTTAAACTTTTTAAATGAATTCCATCAACAATAAATGATGTTCCTAGATTAGAAACACAGGTTAACCAGTTGTTTAGCCCATGGTCAATCCCTAAAACATTTTTCTTGTCAACATCAGACCTTACTTCATTTACTTGATAGACTCCGCATAAAATTGTCTATTTCTAGGCAGAATACGTACTTCTCTGATTGATTTAAAGTCAAGATTAGATGGTATGGGCAAATAAAAACAATCCATGTTAAACCATGCTTTAACTTTTGTTCCCAAAGGAAATCTAATCATCCCATCAATTAACTTTAATGACCTGCCAGTAAAAGTAGCCACGGTCATCACGCTTTTACAGGAATTAGGTAATTTTGGTTTCTGGGAAACTTCACCTTTCTTTGCAGTTTTAACTAACCCAATGTACGACTTAAAAGATTCAGATACACTGGCCAATATTTGCTGGGAAGTATCAGAATACAATGCCTGGTAATGAATGTTTTTCTGATAAGTTCCTAGTTGCTTGTGCAAATCTGCTCTACTAGGAATACAACCAGTTTGAAAATACATCTGTCTGGAATAGTAAACACCGCAATTTATCAACCTTTTAGCTTGTGTACAAACGTATTCTAAAATTGCTGTTTGATTAATATCAGATTTAACGAGAACTTGTTGACATCCGTAAATTGTTCGACTTCAATGTTTATTGATTTAAAAAGTATAGCTGAGGTATGATTCACTTGTCAGATGTTATCAAAAGATATATCGAAGATCCGCATCACGGTTAATTATCACAGCGAATAAATTCGCCGTTGGCACTTCCTCCACTGTCTAAAGCCAACTGGCTTCCGTGCCTTTTTTGCGATTTTCTTGTGATTGAACATCCTAGACAATAATCTCCGACAAACTCAAGACGGCTAAAATTAACCAGATGAGTTTTTCTGCTGATTTCTCTGGACACTAGAACTCTCTAAGGTGACCTTGCTTGTTTTTATTAATGGCACTTCTTCTTGTTCATCATCAACAACATAAGGGACGGGAATTGTTACAGTACAATGAATGGAAGCCTTGGGTTTTCCTCCTATTGCTTGCCAAAATTCACCTAGATTTTGAACTTGTCCAGATCGTAGTGAGATAATAGGTACGGGCAACTCTTGTTTTTTTAGTGTTCCCTGCAAAATTGTAGATGGAATATAACGAGATCTCACCAAAATTTGCATAATTTCTCCAAGTATTTGATGTTCATAGAGAAAAGGAACTTGATTACTATCGTCACGATTAGATTGAGGTCTATTAGTCCAAACAGTAATTAAATAAGAACAATCAACCCTAGTTGAAGCAAAAACTCTTTTTGAAACTCCTTCTGCTTTCATTGACATATCCCAACTTCTGACAGAACTACGCAGTTCAACATTTTCTCGTATATCATATAAAAAAAGGTTGATAATAGTTCCTTCGTTTTCAAGATCCTGACTAGGTGGCTCAAAACTAATTTTATAACCACGTTGGTCTATCACATCATTTTTTAAATTATTACTTAATAGTAATTTTAAGGTTTCATCTAAATCTTTTAACATCGCTTTAACTCCTTTTGCCTAAAGTGTCATAATTAAAATCTTAGGTGATTTTCTATTAAAGAAAACCTAGATACTTCTTGACTCAAAAATAATATTTACCATATTTATTTACCATATTATTTATTATTAAATTTTTTTTAAAAGTTTCAAAGCTTTAATTGGTAAAAACTAAACTCAGTTATATCCCATGAGCAGATTTATTACCGTGAAATATAATACAAGAAAATATAACATCATTCTTCAGATCAAAGCTTACCCCTTACAAAAATTTACATTTTTAAGAATTGATAGCCCCTGAGGGGGTGACGAAATCCTTTCAACCAATTATGCAGTCAGGGTTTTGAACGTTGGCGCTATGAAAAAAACACAAAAATCAGACTTGTGGGTTTTGGTTTTTACTCCAGTTGTTGATATTTGTAAAGTAATATTACAAACCTTGGAAAAATATTGAGAAATTGCTCACCTGGCAAACATAGCTTTAAGGTAGTAGCTATAGAAGAGAATTAAGGCCAATTTATAAAATGAACAAAAATAATCTTCAAAACTATCGGTTTGCTTGTACCTTGACCTTTGGTGATATATATGGCCAAATTATTATTTGGTTAATTACCATTACCATTAGTTTAGCATCTGCGTTAGCATTAATGGGCGCGAAACGACCTGTTTACGCTTTGGCTACGGTGGGTCTTGTGGTTCTCCTGTCTCTGCCTTTTTTACTTTTTGCCTTTGTGACAACTCTATTAAATAATATTGAATTGAATGCTGTAGAGCCGGAAACAAAGACTGAATCAACATAAACCAATGATTTGACCTGATTTGACTACAAAACCCTATTACCCTGTCTTTAGCAGGGCTTACGCAACTGGCATAATAGATAAAATCGTAGTCAGGAATTTAGTTCTATCTTTAGACCTGAATACAAACAAACGATGATAACTTTTGATAATAACTTTTTGTGACAATTGCGTAAGTCCTAATCAAGGACGGGGAATTTTTTATCATCTTTTATCATCTTTTATCATCGGTGATTGACAATGCTAGAACATGATGTAATTATTGTTGGTGGTGGTTTGGCTGGATGTCGGGCTGCGGTGGAAATCGCCCGCATTGACCCTAATTTAAAGGTGGCGGTAGTTGCTAAGACTCACCCCATTCGCTCTCATTCTGTGGCTGCTCAGGGCGGTATGGCCGCATCTTTGAAAAATGTTGATGATCAAGATTCCTGGGAAGCTCACGCTTTTGACACTGTTAAGGGTTCTGATTATTTAGCGGATCAAGATGCAGTGGCAATTTTAACCCAAGAAGCACCAGATGTGGTGATTGATTTAGAACATCTAGGGGTGTTGTTCTCTCGTTTACCTGACGGTCGCATTGCTCAACGGGCTTTTGGTGGCCATTCTCATCACCGTACTTGTTATGCTGCTGATAAAACCGGTCACGCGATTTTACATGAATTGGTAAATAATTTACGCCGTTATGGTGTCCAAATTTATGAAGAATGGTATGTAATGCGTCTGATTTTGGAGGACGGCCAGGCTAAGGGTGTGGTTATGTTTCATCTTGTGGATGGAGATGTTCAGGTACTACGAGCAAAGGCTGTGATGTTCGCTACAGGGGGCTATGGTCGCGTTTATAATACGACCTCTAATGATTATGCCTCCACTGGCGACGGTTTGGCAATGACGGCGATCGCTGGTTTACCTCTACAAGATATGGAATTTGTTCAGTTTCATCCCACTGGGTTGTATCCGGTGGGGGTGTTGATTTCCGAGGCTGTAAGGGGTGAAGGAGCTTATTTAATTAACGCTCAAGGGGATCGGTTTATGGCTAATTACGCCCCCAGTCGCATGGAATTAGCCCCTCGTGATATTACCTCACGGGCGATCGCTTATGAAATCCGTGCTGGTCGTGGTGTAAATACTGATGGTAGTCCCGGTGGTGCTTTTGTCTACCTGGATTTACGCCATCTGGGTAAGGAAAAAATTATGAGTCGTGTTCCTTTCTGCTGGGAGGAGGCCCATCGTTTGGTTGGTGTGGACGCTGTAACTCAACCTATGCCGGTACGTCCCACGATTCACTATTGTATGGGTGGTATTCCTGTTAATACTGATGGTCAAGTCCGTCATAGTGCTGATGGTTTTGTTGAAGGCTTTTTTGCCGCAGGTGAGACAGCTTGTGTCTCTGTTCACGGTGCTAATCGTCTCGGTAGTAACTCTTTATTAGAATGTGTAGTTTATGGCAAAAGAACCGGAGCAGCGATCGCTAATTATGTCCAAAATCGTCAATTACCATCAGTAGATGAAGCACGGTACATCAGGGAATCCCAGGAAAAAATTCAAGCTTTAATAGCACAACCTGGACAATATCGAATTAATCAAATTCGTCAATCTTTTCAAGATAATATGACTGAATATTGCGGCGTTTTTCGCACCGCAGAATTAATGGGTCAGGGTTTGGAAAAAATAGCTGAATTACAACAGCAATATTCACAAATATACTTAGATGACAAGGGAAAAAGCTGGAATACAGAATTAGTTGAAGCCTTAGAACTACACAGTTTAATGGTAGTAGGACAAACCATTTTAGCGTCGGCCTTAAATCGTCAAGAAAGTCGTGGCGCTCATTTCCGAGAGGACTTTTCTCAAAGGGATGATGTCAACTTTCTTAAACATACAATGGCTTATTATTCATCAACAGGTATTGATATTCAATACCGTCCAGTCACAATCACTATGTTTACACCAAAGGAGCGAAAATATTAATTAAATTAAAGTTATCATTCATCTGTTTAGTATGGTAATTGATAATTGATAATTGATAATTGATAATTTGCTGGTGCGAAAACATATTTTGCTCGCTTGTTACTTATTAATGCTAACACCCAATAACCATGGGTGTAGCATATTATTATATTTATAAGCGTAGAAAAAAGCTGTCTGATAAATAGTTAAAGCTCTTAGGAAATCCTAAAATGATAAAACTAACTAATTTCCACCCAGCAATTAACCTTTACAGTATATCTTTAGCTTATAACATCTCAAGCAAATTTTGTAGCCACCGAAATATGTTTATCTAAAACGCCGGTTACGTCTAATAGCAACTGCTTTACGTTTACGCTTTTCCAAAGGTGTTTCAAAGTGTCGCCGAGATTTTACATCAGCTAATATACCAGCTTGAGCAACTTGGCGTTTAAAACGACGCAAAGCCGAATCTATGCTTTCATTTTGTCCTAAAAGCACCTGAGTCATTCTTATCCTGCCCTTAATTGATTGATGATTTTCATTTTGAAAATTTTCATTCTCAAAAAGCATTTTATCAAAAACTTGATCAGAAATAAACTCTTCACAAGTTACTTAGGTTTGGGTTGAAAATTCGGTAATTCTACAGATGCTAAAGATTTCCGTCCCTTGGGTGGTCGTTGGGGATAAATCAATGGTGAAGGTGATTTATGTGCAGATGTATCAGATGTATTATGATCTAAAGATTGATCATCTGCAACATCTAACCAATAATCTTCCATTTCCACCTCTGTAGAAGTGATTGGTAATGCCGGCACTGGTGATAATAGCAAATTTTGCTGATCATGGTTTTCATTAGTAGCTAATGGATTAATTTCTAGCTTTACATCCTGATTGATTGTTATTTCTGTTTGTGGATTATTTTCCAGATTCAAGGACAGATTTTCCCAAATAAATGTATCATCGTCATCAGGATGATGAATATTTACCTCTCCTGCTGTTGCTTGTGAAATTACTTGAGGTAATGGACTAGTAAAAAGCTGATGGGTGATATCATCCTGTGGCAGACTTTCCGGTAATATTTCAGAACTAGCTACAGTTTCCACCTTACCCGTTATTGACTGGGAGATCAATGGTTCTTGATCGTGGCCATAGTCATCAGAAATAGTTGCCTTTGGTGGCATCCAGGGATTATGTATAGAATCGCTTGGAGAATCTGTAACTCCAGACCAAGGTTGAATAGGTTGAGCGTTGGGGAACAAAGATCGAGCTTTTCTAGAAAATCTAGTTTGTTTGTGAATAACATTGTATGGGTGATGACCATCATTCTCTACATAAATCCCATCACCGGGAATTGGTGTATCCAGACATTTTTCCAAAGCCGACTTAAATTGTAAAGTCTGTCGTTGTTGACGCATAAGTCTAGCCCGCAATTCACGACAAGTATTTTCCGATTGTAATAGCTGCTGGGACTGTTCACCATAATTACTTTGTAGCAAAGAACATTCCCGTTCTAAACGCGCTAAACGTTGTTGGCTAATTTCCATAAGGGATTTATAACTCTCTATACAGACTTCCTGGCGTTGAACCGTTTGTACAGATATTTCTAACTGTTGATATAAAGACTGAATTTGCTCACCCGCAGCGGAAAGTTCTTGAGATTGTTGTTTAAACATGGACTCAGTAACACTAGAGCGTGTTTTCTGCCATTGCAAAATTTTTTCTGCTTCCGCCAATTCCGTTTTTAACTGCTCTACTTGAGCGTATAAATCATTATTAGCTGTGCGTAATTCTGTATTTAAGTTTAGTAGTTGCTGAAATTCTAAATTGACCTGTGCCTGTTGATCAATGTCAAGTTCTGCAATCAAGTCCTGTTGGTTGCTGTCTGCCAATTTTTCCATAACTACGGTTTCGTGTTTATCATCTGTACTTAGCCGATAGCGTCGCGTTCTTGAAGGCTAATGGGAGGTAAATTTGTTATGCTCACTATGGTTATGATCCACAAATACCTAACCAATATCAATCCTTTGACACCAACAAAATAGTCAATAGATATTAAATCTACAAATTACGATTGTGAATTAGTTCCACCCTGGAATTGTAGGGGGCAACGGCCGTTGACCCCTACTTGTACCGAAAACTCCCAATCTAAAATCTAAAATCTAAAATCTAAAATTTTTTGGTCAGTTGTCAATCAATTAAGGTAGCCAATGGGGATGAAAGCCGACGAGGGGTAATTGTTCTGGTTTAATATCAATGTTAGTATTATCAGGGATGGGTAGCAAGGGCATTAACCAAAGAGTACTACTAGCAATCGGTTCACCATCCTCAGTTTTTAAGGTATTTGCAGGTAATGGTGTAGTATTATTGTTGATGGGAATTACTTGGTCAAATAATAAGCCTAAACCGTCAGGCGCTAAACTGGTTTGGACATTGCGTTGAGCAGCAGGTAGCAGTAGTAGTGGTTTTTGCATTCCTGTTTTCAAATCAATGGCCAGTAAATAAGGCTGTTCCAGATATTGTTCCTGAGAAATAAGTTGTGTCAGTAAGCAGTAAAGAGTGGGGGACGCAGGATCAAACTGACAACTAAGAATAGAGCCTTTAGTCTTTAATAATTGCTTTTGTACACCTTGATTGGTTACCAAAAACAAATCCCGCGTATAATCAGTATTAAATTTGACCATTGCCGCCTGGGAGCCGTCTTTAGAAAAGGCTTGTACTAAGCCAAATTGGGGAAGAAAATCTAGGGGTTTGTTGCTATTACCGTCTAAAGAAACAATTGCTGTTCCCTGACCTTGGGAAACTGCTACGGCTTTGCTGTCTGGTGTAATCAAAAAATCCCCACCCGGTTGTCCTTGTAAGCGTTTTGGGATGGGTTTTTCTGAATAAATATCATTGCTAGTAGGTAAATACCAGAGAGCAAAATCACCAGGGTTATCCCGTTTACCTCTTTGAATAACAATAGTTTCTCCATCTGCTGAAAGGTCAAATTTCAGATTTTGATATTCTTTGTTATCCAAAATCAAGTCAACCTTCCCGGCTGCTTTTGCTTCCTTACCAATTTGACTAGAAATACCCGTAGTAACAGTATAAATTTGGGCTGAAAGTAGGTCGGGATTTTGAGAAGAACGAGCAGAAAATACAATTTTTTCACCATTAGGGAATGGCTCAAAATCCATAACAATTAAGTCTTTGGGGGTAAGAACCTTTTTTTGTTCTTTGGTCAAATTATAAAGTACCAACTGCCCTGGAAATTCTTGACTAGTTCCAATATAAAGGATAACGCGATCGCGGGTGGTAAAACTACCATTAAAAGGCTGCATAACCCGGTTTTTTCCTTCTGCTTGGGAATATTTGTCTCTACCTTTTTCTAATTTAACTTGGTAAGTTGTGCCATAGGGGGCTGGTGTCAGCAGTGTATACACCATTCTTCTTCCCGCCCAACTAATTTTACCAGCCAAAGGTGGATCTATTTTCAGATTTTCCTCCACACTTTTGATATCCATAGGCCGACTAAAATTCAGAGAAAATGAAACATCATCCGCTCCAATTTGTTGTTTTTCCCAGGTAAAATTGCGGACAACAGGTTTGACAACATCACCTTTCCAGATGATTAACCCTATGAGCATACTTAATAATAGCATCAGGGCGATCGCAATTCCGTCTAATGGTTGAATAAATTTATAAGATTTGCTCATCTAACAATTTTGGATTTTGGATTTTGGATTTTGGATTTTAGATTGGCCATCTTTTGTATATTTAAGAAGCACAAGCAAAAGTTAAAGGGATCATCTACTGCTGATTAATAACTGTAGGGATTTTGAGGTTGGGGAATTTTTTTCAGAGAATTGGCCGCAATAGTTAATTGGCGCTTTTGGGCAATGGTTTGAGTTGTCATTTGTCCTTCCACTTCTAACCATGTATCAGGTGGGTATTGTTGACGAGACGAACTTGGTAATTGCACTGGTAATCCTACTGGATAAGCATCTGCGGCACAACAAGTGAGGATAAATCGGGCTAAAAATATATATTCTTGACTAACATTAGGTTGGTGAATCACAAATCCCTGCACCTTTACCTTTTGTCCCGTATATGCGTCTGGTTCAGGATATACATTTAGTGTTCTTACCCAGTCTACAAGCGATCGCTCCTCTGGACGAACCTGAGCGCGAAATGCTTGGGGTTGGACACGAGTTGCACCAATTAATTCTGTCACACCCCGATCCAAAGCTGTTTGACTAGCAAAAGCACGGGGTGTAATCATTAACCCTAGAATTGCGGCTGTTAATAGCAGGAAACTACCCCAACCAGGGGGAAATACATTAATGTGCAAAGCATTAGCCTTATCTAGTTGGCGGCGGTGTTTCCACAGTTGTAAACCTTTAAAAAAACCAATAATTAACAAACCTATACCACCGACAATGGCTAACCAAAAGTAATCAGGGTGAATTAACAAATACAGTTTACCTGTTAGCCAGTATTTCAACATTAAAATACCCCAAGCTGTAATAGCGACCACATCTAACCAGGGTATGAATTTATTTGAGGCTTTGATTTGAGAATTTGACATTTTGTCGGTAATAGGTGAAGTGGTAATACATTAGGACTTACGCACAAATTACGGAATAATCAACCACATATCGAAGCGAGCGAAAGCTGCACTAAGGCCTAGCAACCCTGGTGATAGCAGCAGAGGACACCAAGGAACAAGCGTTTCTCCAGTTTGCGTCAGTCCCATGATCTCAGATTACGTGCAAATTCATGAATAAAGTGAATAAAAGCGTCAATTGTCCGGCTAAGAAAAAAAGATAGATCAGAGCTTTCGGCTTAAAAATGGATAACATTAAACCAATACCTTTAATATCAATCATCGGTCCAAATACTAGAAATGCCAATAATGACCCGCTGGTAAAAGTAGAAGCAAAAGATAAAGCAAAGAAGGAATCAACCGTAGAACATATTGATACAACTCCTGCTAAAACTAGCATGGCTAAAATGGAGCTAACAGGACCTGCTCCCAGACTAAGAATGAGTTCACGGGGGGCTAAAACTTGGATAGCAGCAGCTATGGCACTGCCTAATACCATAACTCCGCCTAATTCCCGCAATTCTTGGACAATATTATCTAATACAGACTGGAGTTTCTCTGGTAAAGGTTTACTAAAGTTAGGAACTGTAGCCACTTCACTGTAATAATCATCTATGCGTTTTGGTTTTCCCGTTGTTCCACCCAGAATATAAGTTCCCGATTGCAATAAACTAGGCCTATTGGTTTGCAGTTGTAATTGGGATTGTTTTCCCCCGCGTGTTGTTTTTGCTTGAGTAGGGGGGTTAAATTTGAGGTAACGAGCTATACTTGGTTGCAAAAAGGGAATTAAGTCTGATTGAAAACTGAAAATAAAACCAATAATGGTAGCAATGGCTAGAGAAAATACCACTCTTAACACTACTATTTCTGGTTGATCACGGAATGCAGTCCAAGTTGACCAGATGACAATTGGGTTAATTGTCGGTGCGGCTAATAAAAAGCCCATTGCTACTGGTGTAGGTACTCCCTGCATTAATAACCGCCTAGCCACAGGTACATTACCGCACTCACAAACTGGAAACAAAAGACCCATTGTACTGCCGAATAAAGCCCCCAGCAGGGGATTTTTGGGCATTTTTTCGACCAATTTACTCTCATCAATAAAAAACAGTAGTACACTGGAGAAAAATACACCCAGCAGTAAAAAGGGCATGGCCTCAACTAGCAGACTGAGAAATAATGTAAAACCATTGTTCAGTTGATTCGTCATGCGTTGCAGTCAACAGCGGTTGGTGAGTTTTAGGGTTTTGTTTTGTCATATTACCCGATGGGGTAGCATCTGCCCAGGGGATTCACCCCCCAGACGGGATCAATAAATTAATAATAATAGCAGGGAATAGGCAATATGGAATAGAGTTGAAATTTTCAACCAAAAATATATATAAATAAAGTCGGGATTAGCATAGCCACGACTCTAAACGGGCGCCGAGACAGAGTAAGACTAGCAACAGTCAGCATCAGTCAGTGAAGCGTTAAGTGTTTCCCCGTCTCTTTAGAGCGGTGAGTATGTCAATCTAACTATATTTTTGTTATTTTAATGCTATGCTAATTCCTCAAAAACAATATCCTCATAAACCGACTCAATGGGAAAACTTAAATCAATACTTCGTAGCTCGATATTATCCCCCGACTGATAATTAAAAATCTCCCAATTACCGCGATCATTTTTGCGGTATAAATCAATCGCTATTTTCTCAGCATCAACCAAAACATAATCTTGCAAACTAGGATTGCGACGATACAATCTAAATTTATCCCCTCGGTCATAATTGGCTGTACTCGTAGCTAAAACCTCAACAATTAAACAGGGATATTGAATTGCTTGGGTTGCAGTGCGATCGCTATCTTCGCAAGTAACGCTCACATCAGGATAAACATAATCGTTCGTTTCCAAAATATTTACACGACAATCGGAATTACCAACCTGACAACCACCACCCTGTAAATGACATTTAACAATAAAAATAATATTACTAGCAATTCGTCCATGATTTTGAGTTCCCCCACTCATAGCGTAAATTTCACCATTAAGATACTCATGGCGAAGTAATTGTTTCTCTTCCCAGACAAAATATTCTTCGGGTGTTAACTTAGGAAACTTATCTTTTACAGCAATCATTTTTTGTTACCTCATCTGTAATCGACACAAAGTAAAATCGCATTACCAGACTTTCCTTAGCAGCCACTCAGCAGCCCCCCCATTGTTCCTGTTAGGCGATCGCTAGTAATAGTAATATTTCTGATTTTTAGGACAAAATACAACATCAATCATAGAAAAAAATAGAAAAAATCCGAATCAACCGATTGTGACATCAGGGGTGCGGAATGTGGGTTTAATCATCATCCAAACTACTCAAAAACAGGCGACCAAATTTCCGAAATTGCCACTTCCCAACCAGGTAATAAATCAGGAAGAGTTAAAATATCACCATCTTTGAAAATCACCGTTTCTCCATGACAAGAAACCTCTACAGTTCTTGTTTTGGGATTAATTAAAATCCCAACTTTTGCACCTAAATTCATAAAATCTTCAATCTTTTTTCTCAGTTTATCTAAGGAATCAGTTTTAGATTTTACTTCAACTACTAAATCAGGAACTAATTCTGCATAATCTTCCGTTGATTTTTTCAGGCGATTAGCACAAACAAAAGATACATCAGGCGCACGTAAATCAGAATTTGGTAATTTAAACCCCGCACTAGAACCAACTACACGCCCTAGTTTACGAGGTCTTACCCAGTTACCCAAAATTCGCGCAAACTCAGTACCTACTTCTTCCGATTCATAACCTGACGGACTCATAATAATGATACTCCCATCTACTAATTCCAGGCGATAGTCAGGATATGCTATCTGTATTTCTTCTAGTTCTTTGACTGTAAAAGACATGATCGTTTTCTCCTGAAATACTACTCCCCGTGATATTATTCATCATGCCAAATTTCTTCCTTCACCCTCACAGGCAATTTCGCTAAATCTGGCAACTCCACCGCCTCCACATCTGTGATTTTATCTTTAATATTAATAGGTATATTCACTGGTTGGCGTTCTTCCATCCAGCAACTAGCCACAGGTAAAGTTTCTTCTAACTCATCTAATGGCCGAGGAATCACCATAACTGCATTTAACTCACCAATGCGTTCCGCTTCAAACATTCCCGCTTCCACTGCTACAGCTACATTAGCCACTGAACCACGAATGATAGCCGTACATAAACCAGCACCAATTTTTTCATAGGAGGCTAAATGCACATCAGCAGCTTTCAGCATGGCATCACAAGCTCCCACCATGGCTGGAAAGCCGCGAGTTTCCACCAGCCCAATGGCTTGATTACTCAAACGACTGTATCTACCATCTTCCATGAATTTAGTCAGACGGTTAATCGGTAGAACTATATCTAAATTAGGATAGGGACGGGGAATGACCAAACTAGACACCAACTGTCCAAACTGTTCAGCAGTTTGTACACCTGCTTCTACAGCCAATCGCACATCCGCGATACCACCTCGGACAATAGCGGTACAATGACCACTACCAATTTTTTCATAGCCAACTAAGTGGACTCCAGCCGACTTTAACATCATGTCAGCCGTGCCAACTATAGCGGGGAAACTGAGAGTTGAGACTAAACCTAAAGCAGTATCTTTGAGGCTATCACGGCGACGTGGTGCATGAATATTGCTCAAAGCACTTTCATTATATGTTTCCATCTGCATTTTCCAGGATAAGGTTCGTATAGCGTCTTCAATCACAGAAGAATGAAAACTAGCATTTGAATATGGACTTGGGTTCACACTTCATACTTAACACTTAACCTGAAGAATTGTCAGAGTTTTGATTGCCCAAAGATTGTCTATGGGGAAATAATGTACTCAGCAGCCTATTTATGCTACCTTGTCCATAAATTTGTGTACCAAAAATATTGTGAGTTTCAAGATTCGACTGACTGGGTTTTAAGTTCTCAGAGCATTCTTCTGTAGAATCCGGGAGCGTAGTTTCTTTAGATGTAGAATCACTTACCACAGCGGTTTCTTCTACCGGAGGAGACTGGCTTTTCGGTGTGGGTGAAGGTGGAGATACGGGTGTAGATTGGTGTTTAAATTCCAGAAAAGCCGCCACCGAGAGTTGAGTTGAGGAGATTACTTGTTCCTCTTTCTCTGGTTTCTCTGGTTTCTCTGGTTGAGAATTAGAAGACTCCGGTTTTTCCGCTGACGGTTCAACAACCTGCCGACTAGTATCCCCCAAAATTGAACCAGGGGCAATCACTTGTCCTGGTGCTACGGAATAGTTAAAAACCGTTGTCGCTGCACCAATACAGGCATTAGCCCCAATTTTACCTTGACCAACCATCAAAAAACCGGCTCCCAGGTTTGCTCCTGCTTCTATTTCTAGGATACCCTCGCTCACTTGGAGAATTGACCCCATACCCAGGCATACCCCAGCACCAATCACAATTCTACTGTTAGTAGCTGCTTGGAGAATTATTCCCGGAGCTAATACCGCACTGGGATGAATAATCACGTCGCCATAAATATGTGTATCAAATCTATCGCTCAGTTGTAGCAGCGATACTGACATGAAATTACCTCGGAAGCCGGAAATGGACGATATATTAGCTAATGGGTAATGGGTAATTGGTAATGGGTAATGGGTAATAGGTAATTGGTATTAAATGATTATTGTCTCTTACCTCTTGCCCTTTCCCTCTTGCCCTTTCCCTTTTCCCTACTCCTATGGACGCTGAATAATTGCTTCTAATACGCGGCGTTTTGCTTTGGGGTCTGTCCCCACTAAACGCACATACTCGCCTGGATATTCAGAAACATACCCTTCTAATGTTGCGATCGCTTCTCGTTCAGATGTAGTCTGAATTTGACCCGCAACTGTCCAAGTACCTGTGCGGAAGCGGCGTTGGTCTACGTGTTCAACCGCAATTTTTGCACCACTGGACAACAATTGGCGCAATTGATCTACTGTTTCCGCGCTTAGACGGGTGCTGGTAACTGTCGCCGTTGCTGTCGCCGTTGCAGTTGCAGAATTTGTACTTGTAAATGATTTGGTGCTACCAGAAGACGCTACGAGTCCGTTTGGTCTTTGGATAATTGCTTCCAATACGCGACGTTTAGCTTTGGTGTCAATGCCAATTAAACGCACATAATCACCTTTATGGGACTCTATACACTCTTCTAAAGCAGAAATAACTGCTTGAGTAGATGTAGATTGAATTGGTTCACAACTATTCCAAGAACCTGTACGGAAACGTCGTTCATCTACGTATTCTGTGCCAATCTTGTAACCACTGGTCAAAAGTTGACGAATTTGATCTAGGGTTTCCGCACTCAATTTCCCACTACCAACGGCATTACCGTTACCATTACCATTGTAATTGCCAACGGATGCAGCAGCGGGAGCTTTAAAGCTAGATGTACCAGCGACTACACCATCAGGACGTTGAACGATTGTTTCTAATACCCGTCTTCTGTTGTTATCAATACCAAATAGACGCACATATTCACCGCTATGGTCTCGCAAACAGGATTCTATAGCAGAAACCGCCTCACCTAAAGACCGGGTTTCAATGGCTTGACAACTCTGCCAAGAACCCGTACGGAAACGTCTTTGGTCTACGTGTTCTGTGCCAATTTTAAATCCTTGTTCTAGTAGATAACGTAATTGATCTACTGTTTCTGTACTTAAGCTATAGCTGGCCACGTCACTGCTCCTTTCTAACTCTTCAATTTCAATACTTGTATAAGATTTATCTGCTGCAAGATTAAGTTCATCCCGAATGGGCGCAATACACTTGCTATCTGCGGCGCAGTGATAACCAGCCCGCAAAGCCTGATTAATTCCGACTACATGGTGAGCAAATTCTTGATCCTGCACCTGGACATCTGGTAATCTATCCGCTTGCTGCTGAGTAGTAATTATTGATCCAGATGCTACGTATTTACCCGGTGGAATTTCTACATCTTGAATTAATGCGTGCATCATAATAATGCACCCTGCACCTACTCTGGCATTAAATACCGTAGAACGAAAGCCAATAAAACAACTATCGCCAACGTAAGCAGGTCCATGAATTAGTGCCATGTGGGTAATGGAAGCACTTTTGCCAATCCATACCGAGTATTTCTGGCCATCATCACCAATAACTCGGCCTTGCTCCAACCCATGAATAACTACACCATCTTGAATATTAGTATTTTCACTAACACAAAAAGGTGTACCTTCATCTGCTCTAATGGAAGTTCCTGGAGCAATTATGACATTTGCACCTATATTGACATCACCAATTAGGTTACAAGAAGAGTGTACAAATGCAGTTTTATCGATATTGGGTTCGGCTAAACTCCTTGACCACGGGGTTGGGGGTGCCGCCGTGCTGCGGACTACCATTGCGAGATTCCTCCTGAAATAAGCTTTTTGTCAGTGGTCAGTTGTCAGTGGTCAGTTGTCGGTTTTTACTTCTTTTCTGTCACCTGTCACCTGTCCTCTGTCACCTGTTCCTGACTATCTATACTGGTCTTTTTTGCTGTAAATGACACGATCTTCAACATAAATGGTATCTATAATTGCCACCACTGCTGCATCTAAGGGTCGTTGTTCATTGCCCAGCACTTGACGAGCAGCACTGCCGCGACTGACAAGTACCCACTCATTCACTCCTGCCCCCACACTATTATCGGCTGCTACCTCGTATACTGGCAGGAGATTGCCATTTTCATCTACCAATTGCAACATCAGCAGTTTCACACCCCGCAGACTGGGATCTTTTTGGGTGCTAGTTACTGTGCCACGAACTCTGGCAATTTGCATGATTAATTATGGTCTTCTACCGAAAGGGCGAATTGTGTTCACACCTTCCCGGAATTGTTCTACATCTTCTGTATACCGAATTGGGAGGACATATTCTAAGTTTTCGTGAGGACGCGCAATGATGTGTGTAGATAGCACTTGTCCACCGTTAACACGCTTCACTGATTCTACCCCAGCACCTACTGAAGCTTGAACTTCGGAAACGTCACCACGGACGATAACTGTCACCCGACCACTACCGATCTTTTCATATCCTACCAAAGTAACACGCGCAGCTTTTACCATCGCATCAGCAGCTTCTACTACTGCGGGAAAGCCTAATGTTTCTACCATTCCTACTGCAATTGACATTTTTTTGTCCTTAAATTAAATTTTTACCTGTATCCAGATTTAATTTCAAACCACCAGTCTCGTTAATGATTTTCGTTTAAATGGTCAGCCTTTCCACAACTAGACTAAGCGCGAAACTGTTCTACTGCTTCTGTATAACGAATTGGCAAGACGTATTCTAAGTTCTCGTGGGGACGGGCAATGATGTGTGTAGACACTACTTCACCACCGTTGACTCTTTTGGCTGCTTCAATACCAGCCGCAACTGAAGCTTGCACCTCAGAAACATCTCCCCTCACAATCACTGTAACGCGAGCGCTGCCAATTTTTTCATATCCTACTAAGGTCACACGGGCAGCTTTTACCATGGCATCAGCAGCTTCTACTACTGCGGGAAAGCCTTTAGTTTCAATCATTCCAACTGCAATTGGCATCGCAGAACTCCTCAAAAATTAATCGTTTTAGAACTAGCGGTGGAAATTTTGGCCGGGGATGCTCACTTTCCAAAATACCGCCATATTTAAGCTTATGAAACCTTGGCATCCTTGGCAACATAAATTACTATAATAGTTTGTCATAAAATATATTTAAAAAACTTAACAAAACTTTATACTGTCCTTTGTGGTCTTCAAATTCACTGATCCCTAGAGTGACAGCTTATGCTTTATAATTTCTTTATCACTTTTAGAACCACTACAGTTTACAGCCTAAGCTAATTCTTTGATAAGGAGGACTGGCATAGGCTAGGTATGTGATAGATGGGCTATTGGCTAGATCTTTTACTTGGCTATTTTCATAAATACTGGGTGAAAATTCGCCAATTTTACAAATGTACATGAAAAACTAATTTAAAACAGCAGGAAGGGAAAAATGTTCTTTAATAAGAGAATATATAAAATATGACAGCATTATTTAATGACTCGATCAAAGGCTATTTTCAAGCAAATATGCCTAAGATATTTAGCTAAAAAAGTTAAGAAAACATAGATTTTCTCGGAAAATTTTGTTTTTGAGCAAAGGATTATTTAAAGGCTGTTTAAGAGAATGGAAACTCAGTTGTCAAGGAAGATTTTAAATGAATGAATTTCTATTTTTAACAAGTTGGTTCGTCCCTCTTTATAGTTTACTAGGGGCAATTTTAACTTTGCCTTGGAGTATAGGAATTATCCAACGCACAGGACCTAGACCTGCTGTATACTTGAACTTGCTGACTACCATCTTAGGTTTTATTCACAGTCTATTAGTATTTAAAGATGTTTGGAATCGAGAGCCAGTACATCTACTAATAACTTGGTTTCAAGCTGCTGATTTCCAATTATCCTTCGCTTTAGAAATTTCTGTGGTCAGTGTGGGAGCAACTGTTTTAATTACCGCACTAAGTCTATTAGCACAAATTTATGCCCTAGGCTACATGGAAAAAGACTGGTCTTTAGCCCGATTTTTTGGTCTATTAGGATTTTTTGAAGCCGCTTTGATTGGTTTAGCAATTAGTGATTCCCTCTTTCTCAGTTATGCTTTGCTGGAGGTTCTCACTCTTTCCACCTATTTACTCGTAGGATTTTGGTATGCTCAACCTTTGGTAGTTACAGCAGCACGAGATGCCTTTTTGACGAAACGGGTAGGCGACCTATTACTATTAATGTCCGTTGTCACCCTTTCTACTCTGGCTGGTAGCTTAAATTTTTCGGATTTGTATGAATGGGCGCAAACTGCTGATTTAAACCCAGTTACATCCACTTTACTCGGCTTGGGTTTAATTGCCGGTCCTGCTGGTAAGTGCGCCCAATTCCCACTGCATCTGTGGTTAGATGAAGCTATGGAAGGTCCAAACCCAGCTTCGGTGATGCGAAACTCTTTGGTGGTAGGTGGAGGCGCTTATATTCTCTACAAGATTCAACCATTATTATCTTTATCCCCTATTGCTTTGGATACTTTAGTGGTGGTGGGAATAATGACAGCAGTGGGCGCAACATTGGTATCTATCGCCCAAATTGATATTAAGCGAGCGCTATCCCATTCTACTAGTGCCTATATGGGATTGGTGTTTTTGGCGGTGGGTTTAGAACAAGGCGGAGTAGCCTTAATGTTACTCCTCAGTCATGCTGTAGCCAAAGCCCTATTATTCATGAGTTCTGGTTCAGTTATCTATACCACCCAAACCCAAGACTTAACAGAAATGGGGGGTTTATGGTCAAAAATGCCAGCTACAACCACAGCCTTTGTTGTCGGTTCAGCAGGTATGGTGACACTACTACCATTAGGCAGTTTCTGGGCAATGTTAGCATGGGCTGATGGACTGGTCAGAGTTAGCCCCTGGGTAATTGTGGTTTTAATCTTAGTTAATGGCCTCACAGCTTTGAATTTAACTAGGGTATTCCGGTTAATTTTCTGGGGAAAATCTCAACCAAAAACCCACCGCGCCCCAGAAGTCGCCTGGCCAATGGCATTACCAATGGTGACTTTAACTATACTAACATTATTGTTACCATTAATGTTACAACAATGGTATTTATTACCTAGCTGGGAAAGTTTAGATGGGTATATAGTTGGTTCTCTATTCGCTTCCACTCTGGCTGGAGTAACTCTTGGCGCTACCATTCATCTTCACAAAGCTTGGTCAAGATCCAGAATTTTAATCTGGAGATTTTTGCAAGACTTATTAGGCTATGATTTTTACATAGACCGCATTTACCGCTTAACGATTGTAAGTGCTGTAGCGCTGTTATCCAAGATATCCGCGTGGAGCGATCGCTTTTTGGTAGATGGTTTAGTCAACTTAGTCGGCTTTGCGGCAATTTTTAGCGGACAAAGTTTGAAATACAGCATTTCTGGTCAATCCCAAGGCTATATGCTGACAATTATCTTCGTTATTAGCATCCTGGGTTTTTTCATTAGTTTTTCGTTGGGTTTATTCGATAAGTTGCCTTTTTAGGAAACAGGGAACAGTCAACTGTCAACTGTCAACTGTCAACTGTCAACTGTCAACTGTCAACTGTCAACTGTCAACTGTCAACTGTCAACTGTCAACTGTCAACTGTCAACTGTCAACTGTCAACTG